>JAFOMB010000045.1 GCA_017419065.1 Erysipelotrichaceae bacterium
ACCGGCTCATAACCGGTTGGTCATAGGTTCGAGTCCTATAGGGTCCACCACTCAAATGGAGGAATACCCAAGTGGCTGAAGGGTCCGGTCTTGAAAACCGGTAGGTCGGGAAACCGGCGCCTGGGTTCGAATCCCAGTTCCTCCGCCATTCCACATTCACATCGCGAGGTAGAGCAGTCTGGTAGCTCGTCGGGCTCATAACCCGGAGGTCGTTGGTTCGAATCCTTCCCTCGCAACCATGGTTCTGTAGCTCAGTTGGTAGAGCAACGGACTGAAAATCCGTGTGTCGCCAGTTCAATTCTGGCCGGAACCACCATTTAAAAAGAAAAGTCTCGCAAGAGACTTTTTTGTTTATATTAATCCTTATTCAATACAAGAGTCATTTCCTTCCATCTCTTCCTGGCGAAGGAAGAGAGGGAATCTCCTGCTGTTTCAAAGCCATAGCGGCTGTAGAAAGGAACGAGGTCTTCCTTACAGGTGAGGATGATCTTCTCTCTTTTCTGTTTCAGGGCTTCTTCTTTGAGTCTTTCGATCAGGATCCTGCCATAGCCCTTTCCCTGATGTTCCGGCAGGACGCCGAGACCCAGAAGATAGAGCCGGGATCCTTCCTCTTCGCAGGCTTTTCCCTGAAAGAGGATGTCTTCAAAGCGTTCTAAAGACGAAGGACAGGAGATCAGATATCCCAGAAATACATCATCTTTATATAAGAGGAGGAAGTGTTCCGGAAAGTGTTCCAGCATGGCTTCCAGATCCTCCTCGTTTAAAGAATCCCCTTTAAAACAGCGCTTTTCCGCCTCATACAGGAGATCCAGATCGGAAGCGGATGCAATCCTGAACACATGTTTACTGTTTAATTCTTCCATACTCCTCTTCCCGGAAACCGGCGAATACGAGGTCATCGGAGATGAACAGCGGTCTTTTTACCAGCATCCCATCCTTTGACAGCAGTTCCAGCATCTCTTCTTCGCTCATCTCAGGTAATTTATCCTTCAGAGAGAGTTCCCGGTAGATCATGCCGCTCGTATTGAAGAAGCGCTTCAGCGGAAGACCGCTTCTCTTCTGCCAGGAGAGGAGTTCTTCCTTAGAGGGATTGTCTTCCTTGATGTCACGCAGTGTATAAGCGATATGATGGTCGTCGAGATACTTCTTCGCCTTCCTGCAGGTAGAGCACTTCGGATACCACAGAAACAGATTCATAGATCTTTCTCCTTTAAAATGATCCTCCAGGATCTTCGCTTTTGCCTCACGGCCCATGAGCCGGTAGTTGATCAGCCAGTCCTCCAGAGACATACAGGTAACCGGGGCATCGTCCACATACAGGACGTGCAGGATCGTCTCCTGCGTCAGGGAACGGTCCGCATAGCCATCTCCCTGTCTGATGAGGAAATCGCCCATCAGATCGACTTCTGTGCCTTCTACGAGGTATTCATAGAAGTGACGGGAACCGTACTTCAGATTGGCCTTCGTCTGCTGTCTCTCCCCTATTTCATCCAGGATCTCTTTCGCCTTTACGATATCGCCTTCATAGACCATGATGTCGAGATCGTGGAAGTCCTCTACGAGACCATGTAAAAAGAGAAGACACGAGGATCCCAGACCATAGCGTATCTCTTCTTCATTGAAGAGAGAGGCGATCTTTTTCAGGACTTCGAGCTTCTCTTTCATTCCATATCCTCTTCGACAGGTTCTTCCTGTACCGGTTCTTCCGGTTCCTCCGGGATCTCCCACGGACAGGCGGAGACATAGCCGGAATTGGTGACTTCATCCAGATAGATGCAGACGTTCTTATTGTGGAGATTGAGACTGGAGAGGATCGAATAGTAGTGATCCAGCATCTTCAGTCCGAAGGTAGAGGTGAAGACGTAGTTGCCATCCTTCATGATGACCTCCATCATCTTGTCGTCATAGGAGAACGGATAGCAGTGGATCTCGCTGATCTCCTTGATGGTGTCGTGATCGATATCCTTGAAGCCGATGCGGATGAAGTTGAGGTCATCTCCGCGATAGCCGGAGATCAATGGAAGCTTTTCGATGAGATAGAGCGTATCCATGTCCATTTTCTCCTGCCTGTCATCCGCAAACAGGACGACGGCATCTCCCTGATCATAGCTGTAGCCGATGAGTTTCTCTTCTTCGATGACGATCTCTACGAGAGACCCGTTCTTCCGGATGACATCGGCCTTTTTGATGAAGGGATCCTTCTCCAGCTTCTTTTCAACTGAGGAAGCTGAGAAGAGCAGGAACTTGTCATCAGTGGTCAGTCCGCTCTTTCTGATGATCTCCTTTTCATCGAGGACGCTGTCGCCGCTTACCGTGATGCGGAAGATGTTGGAAGAAGGAGAGAAGTAATAAAAAAGAAAGAGGATGGCGATCGAGAGGAAAATGGCCAGCAGAAAACAGCGGTGCTTGACAGTCAAAAACCGGTTCTTCTTGCGGGCATCGGAGCGCTTGTTCAGCAGGTAGTTCTTCTCGAGGATGTTCCTCTTTTCATCTTTCAGCAATTGAATTTCTCCACTTCCATCACGAGGTCAATGCCGTATTTCTCCTTGACCCTGTCGATGATGTCATAGACGATAGCGAGATAATCTCTGGAGCTCCCCTTCCCTTCATTGACGATGAAGTTGGAGTGCTTCTCGGAGACCGAGACATCGTTGATCCTCTTTCCCCTGTAGCCGATCCCGTCGATGAGTTTCCAGGCAAAGTCCCCTTCCGGATTGCGGAAGCAGGAGCCGGCAGACGGCTTGTCCAGAGGCTGGGAATCCTTTCTTCTCTGCAGACGGCTGTTCATCAGGGCGAGGATCTCCTCCGGTTCCTTATGCGTCAGCTTCATCGTACAGGAGAGGACGATCCAGTGCGGATGGTCCTGGAAGACAGAATGACGGTAGGAGAAATCCAGATCCTCCTTCGTGAGCGTCACGATCTCGCCGCGGCGCACCGCTTCCACTTCTTCCACCAGCATCGACATGTCGCTCTTGTAGGCACCGGCATTCATGTATACGAGACCGCCGATGTTGCCCGGGATGGCCGAAGCGAACTCAAAGCCGCTCAGACCTTCCTTCGCCAGGATGTTGGCCAGATACGGACATAAGACGCCG
>JAFOMB010000046.1 GCA_017419065.1 Erysipelotrichaceae bacterium
GAAGTTTCCCTGATTGATGGCGACACCGATATAGTTCATGGAGTTGACGTAGCAGAGGACCTCTCCGACATCGACTTCCGCGAAGGTGTGGACATAGCGGATGATGGAACGGTAGGCGAGGGTCTTGCCATTGTAGATGACAAGTTCGACTTCGTCCTTGTGTTTCAGCTTCAGCTTGTCGAACATGGCCTTTGGAATGTTTGTCCAGAGGGAGCCGAAGCGGACATCCAGTGTCTCGATCGCACCGGTGATCTTATTCTTGGAGAGGGAAGCCTGCGTTCCTTCGATCTCGATGAGAGAAGATTCCGGAACTTTCCGTCCGATATCTTTGAAAGCGATCTGTCCGCTGGCTAAGAGCGCTCCGGTATAGGCGAAGACATCTCTTCCATGGAAGGTATAGGATTCTTCCGAATCCTTTCTCCTGCCGACGCTTTCCTTGATCTCCCGGGCTTCCTCAATGCCGACGTAGTGGAGGATATGCGTCAGGGTGCCGTTGTTCGGAGTGACGATGTAGTGGCCGCTCTTCGTGAGGACGACCAATGACTTCCGCCTGGATCCGACACCTGGATCGACGACGGATACGAAGACCGTTCCCTTTGGCCAGAACGGTACCGTCTGAAGAAGACGGAAGGAAGCTTCATAGGTATCAAAGGGAGGGATATTGTGAGTGAGGTCGTGGATGTGCAGATCGATGTCGACACTTAAGGCAACACCGGTCATAGCTGCCACGGCCCCGTCTACCAGACCGAAGTCCGACTGGAATACGAGATGTCTGTTGGTCTCCATGTCAGTCCTCCTTTCCGGTGATCGTTATAGTATAGTCTGGTCCGAAACCGGCATCATAGGTCTTTAAGAAGCTTCCCTGAGACAGGGCCAGGGAGGCGTTCATCAGTTCGTTGTTGTAGAGGATCGGTTCGCCCTTGGCGACATTGCCGAAGGTCTTATCGAAGCGGACATCTCTGTCAAAGATGATCTCTTCTCCTCTCTTTAAGAGAATATGGACATCTTCTCCATAAGCGAAGCCGTTATTTAGGAGTTCTTCTGTAGGGATATTGGTCCAGAGGTTGCCGAAGTTCGGATCATCGATCTCGATGATGCCCTCGGCTTTTTTATGACTGACTCTGCCTTCTAAGACATCCATTGTGACGATGTCCTTTACATCGTAGGCAGGTCCGACTTCCTCATAGGAGATCTTTCCGGAAGCCAGCTTCGCGGCGCAGTAGCCGAAGAGGTCTCTTCCGTGGAAGACCGATGTCCCTCTGGTGGAAGGAAGACGGTTGATCGTCTCATCGATTTGTCTTACCTCTTTGATGCCGTTATGGCGTAAGACGTGGGTCAGGGAGCCGTTGTCCGGTGTGACGATGTAGTAGCCGTCTTCTGTCAAAGCGACGCAGGCCTTTCTCTCCGTGCCGACACCCGGGTCGACGACAGAGACGAAGACCGTGCCCTTCGGCCAGAATTCGACATACTGGTGAAGACGGTAGGAGGCGCTCCATATGTCATACTGCGGCAGTTCATGGGTGGCTGTGATGATCTCGACATTCCTGTTGACACTTCTCACGACACCGTACATAGAGGCGATCGCGCCTTCTTTATAAGTGAAATCGGTCTGGAAGACCAGGATAGGCAATACTTCCTGCATGTGGACCTCCTTTAGATGAATGGATTCCAGTAGATGGAATGATTGATGAAGAAACGGACATAGAGGGATACCAGCAGTACCACAAGCGATACCGCCATGGCCAGATAGTCAGCCTTCTTCAGAGGCTTTTTCATATACCAGGTCCTCTTTGGATGTTTCCCGAAGCCTCTGAGATCCATGGCATTGGAGATGATATCGATCCTCTCCATCGTCGTCATGATGAGCGGGATGAGGATGGACGCTGTTCTCTTGAGACGGTCAATGAGAGATGCCTTGGCGGACATCTCGATACCTCTGGCCTGCTGAGCCAGGGAGATGGTGTTATAGTCGGCAGCGACATCCGGGAAGTAGCGAAGCGTCAGGGCTAAGGATGTACAGACGCGGTAGCTGACACCGATGCCGTTGAGTGAGGAGGCGAATTCGCTCGGGTTGGTCGTCAGGATGAAGATGATGCCTAACGGGATGACCGAGAGGTATTTCAGGAACTTCGTGACCTGATAGAAGAGCTGTTCCGCTGTCATGACATAAGGACCGGCGATCTTGAAGAGCTCATGTCTGGTACCGTAGATCTCGACTCCGTACTGCGGAGAGAAGAGGAAGGTCAGGATGAAGTTGAAGAGCAGGAAGATCCCAACGTATATCAGCATGACTTTGATCTGGGAGAAGCGGATCTTTGAGACCAGGATCATGATGTAGGAGAGGATGAGGACCCCGATGATGACTCTTGTATCATAGGTAAACATGATGGCCGAAGTCAGCAAGAGGAAGCAGACGAGTTTGGATAAGCCGGAAAGTCTATGGACAAAGGTGTCCAGCTGATTATAGGAGAAGGTCTTAAGCTTCATGAGAGCGCACCTCCTGATCGTAGTGGATAAAGCATTCGACGAAACCCAGAGGATCCGAGACACCGGCCTTCTTGGCCAGTTCGAATAAGGATGTCTCCTTCAGATTGGCCTTCTCTGTGAGTTCTTCATCACAGAGGACTTCAAAGGCTTTCTGGTCAGCCAGTTTCTTCGAATCACATAAGACGATGGCTCTGTCGGTGTATTCCAGCATCAGATGCATGTCATGGGTGATGAGGATGATGGTCTGTCCTTTCCGGTTGAGTTCCTTCAGGAATTCCATGATCTCGGAATAGTGATGATAATCCTGACCGGCTGTCGGTTCATCGAGTATCAGGATCTTCGGCTCCAGGACCAGGATGGAAGCGATGGTGACACGCTTCTTCTGTCCGAAACTCAGAGCACTGATCGGCCAGTTGCGGAACTCATAGAGACCGCAGATCTTCAGGGCGTCATAGACCCTTCTTTCTATTTCGTCTGCCGGGACATTTCTCACCTGGAGACCCAGAGCCACTTCGTCGAAGATCTTGACCTTGGAGATCATCTGATTCGGGTTCTGCATGACGATGCCGATGTGCTCCGCTCTTTCTGAAATAGACAGGGTGGACAGATCAAGTCCGTTAAGAGTGATGGTCCCTGCATCCGGTTTGATGAAGCCGCAGATGATGGAAGCTAACGTTGTTTTACCGGCACCGTTCTTTCCGACGATCGACAGCATCTCTCCCTCGTGTATGACGGCGTTGATATCCTGAAGAGTCGGCTTGACACCGTCGTAGGAATAGGAGAGATCTCTGATCTCCAGGAGAGCCTTCTCCGGAGCTTCCTTCTGACGGATGTAGTTGTCATCATAC
>JAFOMB010000047.1 GCA_017419065.1 Erysipelotrichaceae bacterium
CTCTTCTCGGCCGATGAAGTCTTCAAGGAAGTCTCTGTCTTATCCGGCGGGGAGAAGGTAAGACTCTCGTTAGCGAAGCTCATGCTGAAGAAGGCCAACTTCCTCATACTCGATGAGCCGACCAACCACCTCGATATCATCTCCAAGGAAGCCCTGGAGAACGCCCTGCAGGACTATGACGGGACCATCCTCTTCGTCTCCCACGACCGCTATTTCATCAAGAAGATCGCGACATCCTGCCTCGTCATCGACCAGGATAAGACGACCTATTATCCGGACGGCTATCTCGATTACATCGATCAGAAGAAACCGGAAGAGAAGAAAGAGGAAAAGAAGGAGACCAAACCGCTCAAGGAAGTCAAGCAGCGTCCGAAGTACAACATCAAAAAGCTCGAAGAAGAGATCTCAAGACTGGAAGACCTCCTGGAAGAGAAGAGGGACCTGCGCTATGAACCGGAATTCTACCAGGATTCAAGCAAGATGCAGGCACTCGATGAGGAGATCGACGAGATCCACAATCTGATCCATGCGGCCACGGAGAAGTGGGAAGAAGCCATGGAAGAGAGCGAGAATAAATAATGGATAATATATTAATGAAAGCAGAGAAAACTCTGCTTTCATTTGAATCATTTATGAAAATATTTTCATTCATTTGTGTAAAATATGTGAAAAAAGGGAATTGACGGAGGGTACATAAAATATTAAAATATATACATGTATACTTTAAAGTATGCGAAGTAACTAGGAGGAAAGATTAATGAAAAAGTTGCTGGTTGCTTTACTGGCTCTCCTGCTCCTGGTTGGCTGCTCCGGCGGTAACAAACCTGCACCGGAAGGCGGCGATCAGCCTGCAGGCGATGGCACAGTAGACTACTTCTCCATGATCACCAGCTTTGATGTGACGACATTAGACTATGTCTTCAACAACAAGTCTTCCAATGGTGATTATCTCTCCAACTTCATCGAAGGTCTGCTCACTCAGGACCCTCATGGCAAACTGGTTGCCGGTATGGCTACTGAATGGAGTGCCAATGATGATGCTTCTGAATGGACATTCACGATCAGAGATGATGCTGTATGGTCCACGAACACCGGTGAAGTTTACGCTCCGGTCACAGCTCAGGACTTCGTTACCGGCTTAAAGCACGCTGCAGATTCCAAGTCTGAAACACTGTCTCTTGTCCTCGACCTCATCGTCGGTTTAAGAGATTATGTTGAAGGCACTGGTTCCTGGGACAACGTCGGTATCAAGGTCGACGGCAATAAGGTCACTTATTCCTTAACACAGGGCTGCGGTTACTTCGATGGTATGACGACTTACTCCATCTTATGGCCGATCAACCAGGAATTCTTTGATTCCCTCGGCGGCGAAGGCGGCGAATTCGGTACTGTCGATCCTTCCAAGATCCTGTACAACGGTATCTACTTACTGTCCAACCTGACAGCTAAGTCCGTTATCGAAATGGTCACGAACCCGAACTACTACGATCTCGAGAACGTCCATGTCAACAAGGTCACTGTCACATATACTGACGGTTCCGATCCGACACAGGCATGGAAGATGTACGTCAACGGCGAAACAACTTCCGCAGGTGTCCAGAAGGCCGTTCCGGAAATCTATGACGAAGCCATGGAAAAATTCCCGGACAACATCTACAAGTCTGATACGACTTCCACTTCTTTCTGGGGTGCATTCAACTTCGACAGACAGCTGTATAACTTATACAACGACCCGTCCGTCAGCACTTCCGAAAAGACAGACAAGCAGAAGGCTGATGCCAAGGCTGCCATCCTGAACAAGAACTTCAGACTGGCTATCTTCAGCGCTTACTCCATGGAAGCTTACTACTCTGTTGCCCTCGGCGATATCGCTATCGACAGAGCACGTAACACATTAGTTCCTTACACATTCTCCACATTCTCCGACGGTACTCCTTATGGCGATGTCATGACGAACTACCTGCGTGAAATGGATCCGTTATTCGCTGATATCAACTTAGTTGACGGTCAGGACGGCTGGTACAATCCGGACAGGGCGAAAGCCTTCATGGAAAGAGCTGTTGCGGAATTACCGGATGTCACATGGCCTGTCATCCTCGACTACCCGACAGATTCTTCTGATACTCAGGGTACCGAAATGGATATGGCTATGAAGGCCTGCATCGAAGAAGTCTTAGGCGACTATGTCCAGATCAACCTGGTCCTGTTCGATTCCTATGACGCAATGTCCGCTTCCTTCTACTCCATCGGTAAGGGTGAAGAAAACTCCATCGACTTAGCGTTCTCCGCTGGTTGGGGCCCTGACTATGGTGACCCGCTCACTTACTTACACTGCTTCCATGCTAACGACGGCGATATGATGGCTTACTCTGGCCTGAACGTTGCTCTCGCAGGCGAACTGGAATCCCAGAAAGCAGCTAAGGAAACGATCGGCTTATACGAGATCACGGAACTCATCGATGCCGGTGATAAGGCTGTCGGTGACGAAAGATTAGACTACTTTGCCAAGGCAGAAGCCATGCTGTTAGCTAACGGTATCTTAAGACCGTTCGCAACCAGAGGCGCAGGTTTAGTCGTTTCCAACGTCAAGCCGTATTCTGCAGCTTACGGTATGTACGGTCAGGCTTCCTACAACGTAGTGCCTTACTTCAAGTACATGGTCGTCTATGATCATCCGGTTACAGCTGCTGAACATGATGAAGCAAAAGCTGCTTGGTTAAAGGGCGAATAATCTCTAAAACCAAAAAACCCATTGAAGGAGCCGGGATTATCCTCCTGGCTCCTTTCTTACTCACATCGCGAAAGGGGAATATGCAATGAAGGGATATGTATGGAAAAGACTGCTGAGATCCATTCTCTCCATGGTCGTCATCATGGGCGTGGTCTTTGTCATGGTATACTCACTTGTGCCTCGTGACAATATTTTTAAGAACGATGATACCTATCGGAAACTGTCCGCCAAACCGGATGACAAGACCGACTATATCATGCGTACTTGGCAGAATTTAGGATACCTAGACTATCAGAATATGAGTTTATACTGCACAGACCTGTATGGAGCCGCTACTGCTGAGACTCAGGCCTGTGTTTTGAGCGGTTCCAAAGAATCAAAGGATTTCGTAAGTCTTTACGAATCAAAAGGATATACGGTAGATTATTTCCTTTCGGGTGCTCCGTATGCCTATAAAGATCTGCCGATCGTCGGCAGACTGGTTTCCTGGTTCGGAAACATCCTCCAGTTCGATCATCCGTGGAAGATCCAGGATGAGACCAATCCGGATCTGGCCAGAAACATCTCCCTTGGAAAGACACCGACCGGCGGCGTTGCGGTAAAATGCTCCGGTTGTGATCATAAGTATCTTTTATATACAGACAGCCGTTTCCCTTTCATCCATCAGAACATCATCACTCTTGACTTCGGCAAGTCCTATCCGACTTACCGTGGTATCGGTATTCTGGACGTCATTTTTGACTCGCAGGGTCAGGATGTCAAAAGACAGGTCACCTATGAAACAGGCCAGACCGGCGAGACATCCATCCTCTTCGGCACCTGCCGCTATAAATCAACTCTTGACAGACTCGATACGAACAAATTCACCGATAACTATGCTTCCTGCATGACGCAGAAAGCTACACCTTCCATGGTCGGCATCTCCTTCATTATGGGTATCCTGGCACTGGTCCTGTCCTATGGCATCGGCCTGCCGATCGGATTATCCATGGCCAGACATAAAGACGGCATCATCGATAAACTCGGTATGTTCTATATCATCTTCATCATCGCTGTTCCTTCTCTGGCTTATATCTATGTCTTCCGTTATCTCGGAACAAAGGTCTTCAACCTGCCGTCTGTATTCCCGACCTATGGGGCGGGGGATGTCCGTTCGTGGATCCTGCCGGTCATCTCTCTGGCGCTTCCTTCCATTTCCGGTCTCATGCTGTGGATGAGAAGATACGCTGTCGACCAGATGTCTTCCGACTATGTCAAGTTCGCGAAGGCGAAGGGCCTCAACCAGGGCGAAGTCTTCCGCAATCACATTCTTAAAAACGCGATCATTCCGATCGCCCAGGGCATTCCGTCTTCCCTGGCCGGCTGTATCACCGGTGCCATCATCACCGAGGCGATCTACTCTGTCGGCGGTATGGGAAAGATGCTCCCTGATGCGATCAATCAATACAACAATGCGATGGTCCTTGCCCTGACATTCATGTTTGCGGGCATCTCCGTCATCTCGGTTTTACTGGGTGACATCATCCTGATCTGGATCGACCCTCGTATTTCCTTAACAGAAAAGGAGGGCAGAAACTGATGAACGACCAGGAACTCTTCTCGTTTGCGGAATTCGACGAGACGGAATCCGAGCATATTGCCGCTCCGCGCTACTCCTACTGGAAATCTGTATGGCGTACTTTTATCCGCAATAAATTTACTGTCGCCGTTTCCGTTCTGCTGATCTTCGTCGTTATTTTCGCGCTCGTGCAGCCGATGATCTCCGGCTATGACCCGATGGTGGCTCCGAACATCAGCAACAAATCCATGCAGTATCTCTCCCCGAGCGCCAAGTATATCTTCGGTACCGATAACGTCGGTAACTCCGTCTTCGATGCCGTCTGGGCCGGTACAAGAAACTCGATCATCGTCTCTTTCGTCTGTACCTTCATCAATACGACGATCGGCATCATCATTGGCGCTCTCTGGGGTTTCTCCTAGAGACTGGACCGCATCATGATCGAGGTCTACAACGTCTTATCGAATATTCCGTTCCTGCTGCTGGCCATGATCCTCCAGTATATCCTGGGCGCCGGCTTCAAGCCGCTCATCATCACGATGTGCTGCACGGACTGGATCTTCGTCGCCTACTTCATCCGTACGCAGGTCATGATCATCCGTGACAGAGAGTACAACCTGGCTTCCAAGTGCCTGGGTACTTCTACCTGGACGATGATTACCAAGAACATCCTGCCTTACCTGATCTCCGTCATCATGACGTATATCGCGAGATCCATCCCGTCCTACATCTCCTCTGAGGTCTTCTTATCCTACTTAGGATTGGGTCTTGGTGCGAAGAATGCTTCTCTGGGTAAGCTGATCTCCAAGTATACGGCGTATATGAATTCCTATCCGCACCTGTTCTGGATCCCGGTCATCATCCTGGCCCTGATCTCCATCTCGCTCTACATCGTAGGGCAGAGACTCTCTGATGCCGCTGATCCGCGGACGCATATGTAGGAGGTGACATCATGAGTGAAAAGAATATCGTTTTATCTGCCAAGGACATCGAAGTCAAGTTCCGTGTCCGTGACAATTATCTGACAGCGATCAGAGGGGTCTCTCTGGACCTCTATGACGGCGAGACCTTCGCCATCGTCGGTGAATCCGGTTCCGGAAAATCCGTCTTTACCAAGACCTTTACCGGCATGCTGGAAAGCAACGGCCAGATCTCCCAGGGTTCTATCATGTTCCATGGTCAGGATCTCACGAAACTCGTCACCGATAAAGACTGGGAAGGCATCCGCGGTAAGAAGATCTCCACGATCTTCCAGGACCCGATGACCTCTCTGAACCCGATCCGCACGATCGGTTCTCAGATCACCGAAGTCATCACGAAGCACCAGGGTGTCTCCGCTGAAGAAGCGAAGAAACAGGCTATCGAGATGATGGAAAGAGTCGGTATCCCGAAGGCTGCCAGCCGTTTCGATGAGTATCCATTCCAGTATTCCGGCGGTATGAGACAGCGTATCGTCATCGCGATCGCGCTGGCCTGCCATCCGGAGATCCTGATCTGTGACGAGCCGACGACAGCTCTCGATGTCACGATCCAGGCTCAGATCCTGAAACTGATCAAGGATCTGCAGGAAGAACTCAAGTTCACGACGATCTACATCACCCATGACCTGGGCGTCGTCGCCAATGTCGCTGACAGAGTCGGTGTCATGTATGGCGGGCAGATCATTGAATACGGAACGGTCGAAGAGATCTTCTATGATCCGAAGCATCCATATACATGGGCTCTTCTGTCCTCTCTGCCGCAGCTGGGCGAGAAGGGGAAGGATCTCTACTTCATCACCGGCACACCGCCGTCTCTCTACAACAAGATCCAGGGCGATGCTTTCGCACCGCGTAATAAATATGCCTTGAAGATCGACTTCCAGGAGGAACCGCCGTTCTTCCAGGTCAGCGATACCCATTTCGCCAAGACCTGGCTACTGGACCCGAGAGCTCCGAAAGTCGAAAAACCGGAAGTCATCCAGAACCTGCATGAGAAGATCTCGAAGATGACCAGCAAAGGAGGTGCATTCTATGTCGAACACGAATAAGGAAGTCCTCTTATCGGTCAAGGGCGTCGATATCGCCTTTGATAAAGAGGGGAAGAAGTTCCGTGCTGTCAAGAATGCCAACTTCGATATCTACCGCGGCGAGACATTTGCCTTAGTCGGTGAATCCGGTTCCGGAAAGACGACGATCGGCCGTGCCATCATGCGTATCAATCCGCTTTCCAAGGGTGAGATCACCTTTAAGGGAAAGAGGATCTCCGGCAAGATCTCCAAGGAAGAAGACAGAGATGTCATCCGTTCCATCCAGATGATCTTCCAGGATCCGGCCGCTTCCTTAAATGAAAGAGCCACGATCGAATACTGTGTCTCCGAAGGTCTGTACAACTTCCATCTCTACAAAGATGAAGAAGACCGTATCGCCAAAGTCGATGCAGCCCTCGAATCCGTCGGTCTGCTTCCGGAACACAAGTCCAGATATCCTCATGAATTCTCCGGCGGTCAGCGTCAGAGAGTCGGTATCGCCAGAGCGATGATCATGGAACCGGAACTCATCGTCGCCGATGAGCCGATCTCCGCACTGGATGTCTCCATCCGTGCCCAGGTCCTCAACCTCATGAACAAGTTCAAGGAAGAGAAGGGACTGACCTATCTCTTCATCGCCCATGACCTGTCTGTCGTCCGTTTTATCTCCGACCGTATCGCCGTCATCCATCTGGGACGTATCGTCGAGATCGCTGAGACAGAAGAACTCTTCAAGTATCCGTTGCATCCGTACACCATCTCTCTGCTGAGTGCTGTACCGATGCCGGATCCGCAGATCGAAAAGAAAAAAGACCTGGTGGTCTATGATGAATCCAAGCGTGACCTCTCCGGTCCGAAGCCGGTCTTACAGGAGATCCGTCCGGGTCACTTCGTATTTGCGAATGACAGAGAAATGGCGGAATATGAGGTCAAGCTCAAGAAGATGGAAGAAGAAAGAGCGGCCTTAGGCGAATAAGGAACTGATCACCGAGATCAGAAAAAACATTAAAGAACACAAGAGGGGATAGTTGAAACTGTCCTCTCTTTTCTTTTCGGATTCGTCAATGAATTCCTTATAAGTCTTTTCATCCTTCGAACCGACAGTAAAGAGATAGCGGTGGTTGTCGAAGTGGCCTTTCTGATAGAGATGGTAAAAGACGGCCATGATCAGTAAAACAAGAGCCAGGATGAGACAGCTGTCGGATAATGCCAGGGCTTTCCTCTCAGAAGAGAGCATCTTGAAGACCGGATAGATCATAGCTACCAGCATGGTCCGGATAAAATAGGACAGCCTGAAGTTCTTAAAATATTTCATATATTTATTATACTAAAAAGCGATATCATCTTTGTCTCTTCTCTGTTAAAATACTCTTGTGTCTAAGATAAGAGGGAAAGATCTCCTCGTCTCGATCGCCGGCCTGTTCATCATGGGATTCGGCTGCGGGATGATGGTCAAGAGCGGCTGGGGCGCTGATACGACGAACGCCTTTTTTTCAGGTATATCCAAAAGTACAGGTCTCAGCGTGGGAAGCATCAATGCCATCGCCAATGTCATCATGGTGATCGTGATCTATTTCCTTGAGAAGAAGTATATCGGCATCAGTATGTTTCTGGCGATCTTCCTGATCAAATTCCCGGTAGATCTGGCTATAAGTATCTGTCCTTCCTATCAGAGCGTCCTGACAGCCGGGATAGGTTTGGTGATCGCGCTGTTCATCGTGTCCTTCGGGGCATCGATGATGATCGTATCCGGCCTGGGCTGCAGTCCCTATGACGGCCTGGTGCTGTCGATCAGCGGGAGATTCCATCTGCCTTATCTGGCAGTCAAATACGCTGCGGATGCGGTATGTGTCCTGGGAGGATGGCTGTTCCACGGAGAAGTCGGACTGGGGACACTGCTGTGTTTTCTGCTGATGGGAAGCTTCATCAGCTTCAACCGGAAATGGATGGAGGAGAAGTATGGATAAGAAGATCATATTCTGCGATATAGACGGGACGATCGTCGACAGCCGGCTCGGTGTCATGGTTCCCAGCGAGAAGACGGTCGCAGCCTTTCAGGAACTCAGGAAGAACCACGAGGTATACATTTGTTCCGGACGCACAAAAACGCTCCTGGAGCCCTTTATTTTAGACTTGCCGGTCAATGGCTATGTCCTGGCCAACGGCGGACTGGCGGAGATCGATGGAAAATATATTGGTAAACATGCGTTTACGGATAGAGAAGGCGATGCCATCAGAGGCTATATCCTCCAGAATGGCGGCATGTATCTCTTTGAACACGCGGAATATCTGGATATCGCCGACAGAAACAACAGGGAATTCAGGAACTTCTATGAATTCTGGGGTCCTCTCAAGTACGCGGATATAAGAGAAGAAGATTTTGGGGATGAGTGCTATGTGGCCATCTGCGGATTTGAAGACATGAGCGGGGTCGAGGCCTTTGTGAAGACCTTCGGGAAGGACTTCGATGTCAAACCGCACCGCGGGATCCCGTCCCTGGATATCAATCCGAAGGGGATCTCCAAAGCTACCGGCATGGAAGATATCCTGACATATCTCGGGAAGAAAAGAGAAGACACCATCGCCTTCGGGGATGCCTCCAATGACCTGGAGATGATCGAATACGCCGGACTCGGGATCGCGATGGGGAATGCCTCGGAAGACGTCAAGAAGAGGGCGGACAGGGTCTGCGGATCGGTCGATGAAGACGGCTTCTATTACGCCTGTGTCGAGCTCGGATTGATCGATGATCTCTTCACAAAAAACGTGATATCATAATAGAGTATGATAAAATAAATTCGGTAAAGGAGAATGATTATGGGTTTCACAGATAAGCTCAAAGATTTTATCGCCCCGGAAGTCGAAGAAGACGAACTGGAAATGAACGAAGAAGAAGCGGCTGCTTTATCTCAGTATGAAAAGCCGCAGGTCGAAGGCGCTTCCCGCATCACAGCGGATACTAATATCGTATTGTTTGAACCGCGCAACTTTGATGAAGCTGAAGAGATCGGCCATCATATCAAGCTCAAGAGAGCGTGCTGCGTCAATCTGCACAGAATGCCGGCAGAATACCGTCAGCGTATCATCGATTTCCTGAGCGGCATTATTTTCGGTGTCGACGGCACGATCAAGAAGATCGGCGACAATGTCATCCTGTGTTCTCCAAAGAACCTGCAGGTTGGCGGCGACATCAATCTGGGATCTGTAGATTAATAAAAGCTTGGAATAAGACAGGCCCGCAGGAGGAACTTGAAGAGAGCTGCCGTTTGGTGCAAGGCAGCAGGGAGACCTGAAGGGATATCACTTAGGAGCTCTGATGGCGATGAGTCATCAGCGTACCCCGCGTTAAGGGTGAAGTAAGAAATGAAGGTGGTACCTCGCCGCTTCGGCGACCTTTGGGATCACCTTTTTTATGAGGAGAAGAGAAATGGACTACAAAGACACACTGCACATGATGAACACTTCCTTTGAGATGCGCGGCAATCTTCCGAAAAAAGAGCCGGGGATCCTGGCGAAGTGGGAAGAGGATGATCACTATCACAAGATCCTCGAAAAGAATACAGGAAAGACACCGTTCGTCCTTCATGACGGTCCGCCGTACGCCAACGGCAACCTCCATGCGGGAACGGCCATGAACCGTATCATCAAGGACTTCATCGTGCGTTCTCACGCTATGGAAGGCTACTACACGCCGTTTTTCCCGGGATGGGATACCCACGGTCTTCCGATCGAAAACGCCGTTCAGAAGCTCGGTGTCAACCGCAAGGAAGTTACCCCGAAGGAATTCCGCGAGAAGTGCGAAGAACACGCGAAGGGTCAGATCGCCACACAGATGGCCACGGAGAAAAGACTCGGCCAGGTGGCGGACTATGAACATCCGTATATCACATTGAATAAAGAATTCGAAGCCAGACAGATCCGCAGCTTTGCGAAGATGGCCCTCGACGGCATGATCTTCCAGGGTCTCAAGCCGATCCACTGGTCTCCATATCAGGAAACGGCGATCGCCGACAGCGAGATCGTCTATTTCGACAGAAAAGACCCGACGATCTTCGTGACCTTTGATGTCTCTGACGGGAAGGGTGTCCTGGACGGCGATGAGAAATTCGTCATCTGGACGACGACACCTTGGACTCTGCCGGCCAATGTCGGTATCACCCTCCATCCGGATCTGACCTATGCGGTCGTATCTACTGAGAAGGGGAAGCTGATCTTCTTAGAGTCCAAGAAAGAAGAACTCCTGGAGAAGTTCGGGCTGACCGGCGAAGTCGTGAAGACTTTCAAGGGAAGAGAACTGGAATATGTCGAATGTGTCCACTGCCTCTATCCGGAGAAAAGATCCATCGTTCTCTTAGCGGAATATGTCACGGAAGAAGATGGTACCGGATGTGTCCATACAGCCGGCGGTCACGGTCTCGATGACTTCTATACGACGAGCCGCTATGGCCTTCCGACGGTCTGCCCGGTCGATGAACAGGGCAGGTTCACTGCGGAAGCCGGTGAGAGACTGGAAGGACAGTTCGTCCTCGACGCGAACAAGAACATCACGCTCTGGCTCGAAGAGCTGGGAAGCCTTCTGAAACTGGAATGGGTCACCCACTCCTATCCGCATGATGACAGACTCAAGAAGCCGGTCATCTTCCGTGCGACGACACAGTGGTTCGCCTCCATTGAAAAGGTCAAGGAAAGACTCCTGAAGGCCGTCTCGGAGACGACATGGCACAACTCCTTCGGTGAAGTCCGTCTCGCCAATATGATCAAGGACAGAAAAGACTGGTGTATCTCCCGACAGAGACTCTGGGGCGTTCCGATCCCGATCATCTACAACGAAGATAAGTCTCCGATCATTGAAGAGGAAGTCTTTGAACACATCGCCCAGTTATTTGAACAGTACGGTTCCAACGTCTGGTTCGAAAGAGAAGCGAAAGACCTCTTACCGGAAGGCTACACGAATGAGAAGTCTCCGAATGGGAAGTTCACCAAGGAAAAGGACATCATGGATGTCTGGTTCGATTCCGGCTCCTCCTGGAACGAACTGATCGCCAGAGGCTATTCCTATCCATGCGATCTGTATTTCGAAGGCAGTGACCAGTACAGAGGCTGGTTCAACTCCTCTTTGATCGTCTCGGTCGCCAACCACGGCTGTGCCCCTTATAAATCCGTTCTCTCCCACGGCTACGTCTGCGATTCCAAGGGCGAAGCTATGCATAAATCCGTCGGCAACGTCGTCAATCCGATCGACATCATCGAAAAGTTCGGTGCCGATATCCTGCGTCTTTGGGCAGGTACCTATGACTTCAAGTCCGACATGCGTATCGGTGATTCCAACCTGAAACAGGTCTCGGAACAGTATAGGAAAGTCAGAAACACCTTCCGTTTCTTATTAGGTAACCTCAATCCGGAAGACTTCGTCCCGGAAAGAGACCTCGTGCCGTATGAGGAGATGGAACCGATCGATCAGTATATGATGGTCTCCCTGAGTCATCTCATTAAAGATGTCCGGGCGATGTACAGCCGCTATGACTATGTCGCAGCGACTTCGACATTAACTAACTTCATGTCCATCGATCTGTCTTCCTACTATTGCGATTACGCAAAGGACATCCTCTACATCGAAAAGCTCGATGACAGAAGAAGAAGACAGGTCCAGTCTGTCCTCTATCACGCGACTGATGCCTTATGCAAGCTCTGGTCGCCGGTCCTGGCCTTCACCGCTGATGAGGTCTGGAGCCACTTCGGCAGTAAGGAAACCGCTTCTGTCCATTACACACACTTCCCGGAAGCTCCTGTCTACGCGAATGAAAAGGAGATCACGGAGAAGTTTGAAAGACTCCATCTCTTACGGGATGATATCCTCAAGGCTCTGGAAGAAGCCAGACAGGAAAAGGTCATCGGCAAGTCCTTAGAAGCCCATGTGAAGCTGCATGTGAGCGACGAAGACAGAGAACTGCTGCAGTGGGCATTTGGAGAAAAGGTCATGCAGTGGCTGATCGTCTCAAAAGTCAGCTTTGTGGACGAGAGCCTGACAAGGTATAATGAAATCGAAGTAGGAGTCTCCAAGGCCTATGGAAAGATCTGTCCGCGCTGCTGGAACATCACGGAAACAGAAGACGAAGAAGGTCTCTGCGAGCGCTGCAGGAAGGTATTGGATAAGTAGTTATGCATAAATGGCTGAATGACGAAAATGTACGAAAGCAGATATTCATCTACACACTGACCGGCGTCCTTGTCCTTTTGGCATGGTTCCTGCTGGCCCATTTCAGCCGTATCCTCTCGTTCCTGAAGGAATTCTTCCGTGTGATCATGCCGTTCCTCTGGGGTGCGCTGATCAGCTTACTGATGATGCCGTTATCCAACAGGATCGAAAAATGGATAGGGGACAGGCTTTCTCCCAAGAAAAAAAGAGCGGTCTCCGCGATCGTCTCTGTCCTCTTCCTGCTCGTCTGCGTCATCGTCGTCATCGTGATCATCGTCCCGCAGCTCGTGACTTCCTTCGCTGTCCTCAGCAAGAACGTCAATGACTTCCTGAGCAACTCCCAGGGTTTCTCCGAACTGCTGGAAAAACAGTTCCATCTCAGCAAGGAAATGATCGAGATGATCAACAGCTATTCGAGAGAACTGCTGTCTGCCATCATGTCGACCGTCAATTCCACGGTCCCGAAGATCGTCTCGATCTTCTCCAACACCGTGACAGCCATCGTGAACTTCTTCATCGGCTTCATCGTCGCCATCTACATCCTTTTGGACAGAGAAAATCTTATCGGCGGATTCAGGAGATTCTTCCTGGTCATCCTGCCGGACAAACAGTATGCCTCTGCCAAGAGAGTTGTCCACATGACGATGGAGAAACTCGGAAAGTTCTTCTCCGGCAAGCTCATCGATTCCCTGATCATCGGTCTGATCTGCTTCCTGGCCATGCTGGTGCTGAGGCTGGATTACCCGGTGCTGATCTCCGTGGTCATCGGTGTCACCAATATCATTCCGTTCTTCGGTCCGTTCATCGGCGCGCTGCCGTCCTCTCTGATCCTGCTGATCAACGATCCATGGGACGCCGTGATCTTCCTAATCATGATCCTGGTCCTTCAGCAGCTTGATGGCAACATCATCGGACCGCGTATCCTCGGCGATTCCGTGGGACTCTCCAGTATCTGGATCATGTTCGCGATCATCGTCGGCGGCAATTACTTCGGCTTCTATGGGATGCTGTTCGGTGTACCGGTCTTTGCGGTCATCTACTATCTCATCAAATACTACGTCGACTCTCAGATCGAAGAGAGATCGAAAAACGAATCATAAAAAGCTGCCTTGGCGCAGCTTTTTGTTTGGCATGAAAAAATCCGGAAGTTCCGGATCAAAACAGACTGGCATACGGATCAAAGTCCGGAGTATCCAGACGGACCTCTCTGACACCTTCGACTTCATCGAGTATCAGAGCTTCAATACCGTCTTTCAGCGTGGAATCCAGGACACTGCAGCCTACACAGGCACCGTGCATCCGAACATAGACGATCCCGTCTTCAAAGCGGGCGAATTCGACATCACCGCCGTCGCGCTGGATATATGGACGGATCTTCTCGATCGTTCTCTTGATCTTGAGTTCCATGATCTCGTTGTCTCTCAGTTTTTCGATTTTTTCTTCCATGAAAACACCTCGAGATATAGTTTACAACGATGTTTTGGAAAAATCCATTTAAGTGATTATAATAGTGATGTATGAGCGATATCCACGATTATAAGATCGGTATGACGGTCTATGGAAAGATCACCAGCATCAAGCCCTATGGGGCTTTTGTGTCATTTGACAACGGTGTTTCCGGTCTCATCCATATCAGCGAACTGTCCAACGGTTTTGTCAGGGACGTGGGAAGCTTTGTCAAGGTAGATGAACATGTGATGCTGAAGGTCATCGATATCGATGTACCTCACAAACAGCTCCGTCTTTCCTTCAAGGCCCTCTCCCAGAACAACCGCCGCCGTACCAGGCGCGTGCGATATCAGGGACTGCCGGAGAGCCAGATCGGCTTCTCCTCACTCTCAGAAGCCATGCCGAAATGGATAAAGGAGAAAGAACATGTTCAAGGTTGATTTCAGTAAAACCGGACTGAAGGAAGACTTCAGTCTCTATCAGGAAGAAGTTAGCAGATGCCACCGCGATCTTCACGAGAAGACCGGCAAGGGCAATGACTTTGTCGGCTGGGTAGACTGGCCGAAGAATTATGATAAGGAAGAATTTGACAGGATGCTCGCCTGCAGAAAGAGACTGGAAGGGAAGTATGATACAGTCCTGGTCTGCGGTATCGGGGGATCCTATTTAGGTGCCAGAGCTGCCAACGAGATGATCAGAGGTCTCTATCCGAAGGGCGTCGAAGTCATCTTCATCGGCAATACTTTCTCAGCTTCCTATCTCTCCCAGGTCCTCGATCATGTGAAGGATAAGGAACTCGTCCTCAACGTCATCTCCAAGTCGGGTACGACGACAGAGACGTCCATCTCTTTCCGTATCTTCAAGAAGCTCATGGAAGAAAAATACGGAGAGGGTGCCAAAGAGAGGATCATCGCTACGACCGATAAGAGCCGCGGTGTCTTACGCGCTTTAGCCGATCAGGAAGGCTATGAGACCTTCGTCATCCCGGATGACATCGGCGGACGCTACTCCGTCTTCACACCGGTAGGACTGCTGCCGTTAGTACTGGCAGGTGTGGATATCGAAGCCCTGATGAAGGGATCCCTCCAGGCCATGAAAGACTTCTCTTCCGAAAAGATCGAAGAGAACCCGACTTACCAGTATGCGGTAGCCAGAAGAATGCTGGGAAAAGAAGGCTACAGAGCTGAGATGTTTGTCACGTATCATTTGCAGCTGACTATGCTGGCAGAGTGGTGGAAGCAGCTCTTCGGCGAATCCGAAGGCAAGGAAGGCAAGGGTATCCTTCCGACAAGTGCCTGCTTCTCGACAGACCTTCATTCCTTAGGTCAGTTCATCCAGGAAGGTGACCGTTCCTTCTATGAGACTGTCATCGATATCGATGACATGGGTGCCGATCTCGTCTTCCCGGGCGACGACAAGGACCTCGATAAGATGAACTACCTGACCGGCAAGAAACTCTCCTGGGTCAACAAAATGGCCTTTGAAGGCACATTAAGCGCTCACTACGATGTCGGCAACGTCCCGAACATCGTCATCCACTTTGATGACAACAGCGCCTATACCTTCGGCTATCTGATCTACTTCTTCTTCATCGCCTGCGGCATGTCCTGCTATCTCCTGGACATCAACCCGTTCAACCAGCCGGGTGTCGAAGTCTACAAGAAGAAGATGTTCAAGCTCCTGGGCAAACCGGAATAAGAGACAATCAAAAAGCTTCAGCACCTGCTGAAGCTTTTCTTATCCGATGATATTTCTGATGGTCTTAGCGTATTCCTTTGGGTGATTGAGGGAGAATTCGCCATGGTAGAGACCCGGAAGACATTGCACTGTACAATCCGGCAGAGCCTTCTTTATGAGCGCTGCCGAATGTTTGATCACGCCGGTCTCTTTTTCACCATAGAAGAGATGGATATCCGCCTTCGTATCTTTCACAGTGTCTTTCAGGGAATAAGCGGTGTTCTCCTTCATGAAGGCGATCATGTCTTCTTTGCTGATCCGGCAGGAATCCCGGTAATAGTCTTCGAAGAGATCTTCTTTCATGTGGAGAGAGCGAAACTGCAGGGAAGCGAATGTCCGGTTTGAAATGAGGGAATAGCTGCTCCGGATGGACGGGGCTATGAGGGAGTTTGTCAGTTTGGAAGGGATGACAGCGGCGCTTTCGATCAGCGCATGGGTACAGATGTCCTTTCTCATCGAGAGGATCTCCAGGACGATCTGGGCACCGAGCGAGAGTCCGCCAAGCAGACAGATGGAACCATTGAACTGTTCATCGATAAAGGTGATGATCTCTTCGGCATTGTCTTTTATAGTTGTAAAGGGACGGTCGCTGCCGCTGTGTCCGTCCAGGACGGGAAGGATCACATGAAAACTGTCCTCCAGATAAGAAACGGCTTCCCGGTAGTTCCACCAGGAAAGACCGCCGCCATGCAGGAGGAGGATAGTCTTCTGTTCTCTTCTTCCGTATTCCTGATAATTCATGACTGTTTGATGGATAAATCATCGCTTCTTTCTTTCATTGTATATCAGACTTCTGTATCCGCTATAATGAAGGAAAGGAAATAAGGTTTCAATCATGAAGAAATGGATGTTATTACTGGTGGCTGTTTTACTGTTATGTTCCTGCGGAAAGAAGGAGGAAACTCCGGCACAGACAGGTCCTGCTTCTTCTGTGACACCGGTGGAAGAAAAGAACAAGACAGAGGCCTATCTGGAGAAGATGGAAGACTATGAGATCTTAAGGGTCGCTTTTCTGGGTGTAGAAGAAGAGGGGAGGACCCTCTACGATGTCCTGATCAGAGCTTCGGAAGAACTGGGCTATGACTTTATCCCGGAGATCGATGAGAAACACCTCGTATACGGAGAAGTCTCTGAGGAGGCCAACAACGTCTATCTTTTCATTCCGAATTCGCATTGCACGGTCACGATCGGCGAATACGATGAAGACTCCGGTGAGATGGAGGACATCTACTTCAAGGAAGAAGATTGTGAGCCTGTCATCTACGTAGAAGAATGCGAGATGATGGAGTACACCGGCATGGTCAGCTGTGTAAGAGACAACGATCCGCTGGGCCCTCTGACTTATCTGACAGGGCTTACCAGTGACGGACGTCTTCGCACCGACTATATTATGGGACTGGTGGATGTCACAGACTACAGCTTCTTTACGAATTCTGAGATCCCGTTTCTCTCCCAGGGTCTCTTCGATGTCCTGTGTTATCAGGTAGGGGAGATCCGTGACCGTTTTGAAAACGGGAAGCCGCAGCTGTCC
>JAFOMB010000048.1 GCA_017419065.1 Erysipelotrichaceae bacterium
ATAACCCGTACGGTGGTCTTTGACCAGGGTATACGGGCAGAAGATATAGGAGCGGATCTGGGAGCCCCATTCGATCTTCTTCTGATCGCCCTTGAGAGCTGCCTTTTCCTTTTCTCTTTCTTCGATGGCCCGCTGATAGAGCTTGGCCTTGAGGACCTGGAGACACTTCTCCCTGTTGAGGATCTGGGATCTCTCAGACTGCGAGAAGGCGATAAGACCTGTCGGAATGTGTTTCATACGGACAGCGGAGTCAGTCTTGTTGATATGCTGACCGCCGGCACCGGAAGAGCGCATCGTATCGACTTCCAGATCGCTTTCCTTAATCTCGATGTCGATCTCATCGTTGAATTCCGGAATGACTTCTACGGACGCAAAGGACGTATGTCTTCTTCCGGAAGCGTCAAACGGCGAGATGCGGACCAGCCGGTGGACACCGCTTTCGCCCTTGAG
Source organism: Erysipelotrichaceae bacterium (assembly GCA_017419065.1). Lineage (GTDB taxonomy): Bacteria > Bacillota_I > Bacilli_A > Erysipelotrichales > Erysipelotrichaceae > Colivicinus. Next base: position 451 of record JAFOMB010000048.1, read on the forward strand.
ATAACCGTAGGCGAGATCGCCCTTGATCAGAACGGAACAGGATTTGAGTCCTGCTTCATCGGCTTCCTGATAGTCGATGACTTCAAAGCCATAGCCGTTCCTGGCCGCATAGCGCTGATACATTCTGAACAGCATCGATGCCCAGTCCTGCGACTCCGTACCGCCGGCACCCGGATGGATCTCCAGGATGGCGTTGTTGTGGTCGTAGTCATTGGACAGAAGGACTTTCATTTCAAAATCTTCGAATTCCTTCGAAGTCTCTCTGAATTCCTCCTCCAGCAGCTCATACATGTCCGGATCATACTCTTTCGTGAGTTCATCGACGGCATCCTTGAGCTCGCTCAGCTTCTTCTCATTGACACGATAGGAAGAAAGGAGGTCTTTCAGACTGTTTGTTTCACGGATGAGACTCTGGGCTTTCTTCTGATCGCTCCAGAAGTCTTCTGCTTCCTGTGCTTTCTCCAGTTCGGAGATCTTCTTCTCTATAGAAGCCGGGTCAAAGAGAGTCGCCCAGGTCTTTAAGCTTCTTTAAGGAAGCGCCCAGGCTCTGTTTCATTTCATATAATTCCATACTTACTTTTCTCCTTTTTTCACGACTTTGACATTATTGCAGAAAGTGACGACGTCACTGGAAATGGTATTCATCATAGATTCAAAAAGGTCATAGCCCTCCTGGACATAGGCCTGCAGAGGATTGTTCTGGGCATAGCTTCTCAGGTGGATGCCTTCTCTGAGCTTGGCCATGATGTCGATGTGATTGATCCAGGCTCTGTCGATGACACGTAAGACCATGGTCTTTTCGATCGGCAGGACCTGTTCCTTATACGGAGCGATCTTGGCTTCATAGCCGTTGAAGGTGCGGTCGAAGCACTTGTCGATGACATCTTCCTTCTTCATGCCTTCGATCTCGCTGACGTTGAAGTTTTCAACGCCCATCTTTCTCATACGGTCGGCGATGCCTTCATAGTCGATGACTTCCTTCTTGCCTTCCGGCGTGATGTGGGTCTCTACTATGTTTTCGCAGACTCTCTTGAACATGTTTTCGACGACAGAGTGGACATCATCGTTTTCCAGGATGAAGTTTCTCTGTTCGTACATGGTCTCTCTTTGCTGAGCCAGGACATCATCATAATCCAGCAGGGATTTACGGATATCGAAGTTGATGCCTTCAACACGTCTCTGGGCACTGGAGATGGCCTTGGAGACCGTCTTGTTTTCAATGGCGGCATCCCCCATCTGTTCAAAGAGACCGGAGATCCTCTCAGATCCGAAACGGACCATCAGTTCATCTTCCAGAGAGACATAGAAACGGGAATAACCAGGGTCCCCCTGTCTTCCGCTTCGTCCTCGCAGCTGGTTATCGATACGTCTGGATTCATGTCTTTCCGAACCCAGGACGACGAGGCCTCCGAGTTCCCTGGACTTCTCTGTCAGCTTGATATCGGTACCACGGCCGGCCATATTGGTGGCGATCGTCACAGCGCCTTCGTGACCTGCCTTGGCGATGATCTCCGCTTCTCTGGCGTGGTTCTTCGCGTTGAGGACTTCGTGTCTGATCCTCTCCCTCTTCAGCATCCTCGACAGTAATTCGGATGTCTCGACGGAGATCGTACCGACGAGGACCGGCTGTCCCTTGGCGTAGAGTTCCTTGA
>JAFOMB010000049.1 GCA_017419065.1 Erysipelotrichaceae bacterium
ACAGGGAAGGTTGTATCCCTTCGTCAGCATTGGTTCGCCCACCGGCTGTTCGTAGTCCGGTCCGTACTTCTTTTTCAGTGCCTCCATCTTTTCATAACATTCCTGTCTCAGCTCTATCCCGGCATAGGTGTGGATACAGTTGTCGATACAGGAATGCATCGGGATGAAACATCCCAGCATCTGCGAGTTCGCCGCATTGACGATCGCATCGACGGAAAGTCTCGTGATATCTCCCTGCCACAGAGAGATCTTCTTCCTAACAAGAGGGATATCCTCGATCGATACGATGCCTCTGTCCCTGTTTCTTTCTGTCAGGTATTCATCCTGAAGCTTCAAAGTTTCCGCATCGATCTTCTTGGGCATCCGGATGTTCATGAGAGAGCGGAGCAGCTGCTGTTTCGCTTCATTTCCCTCCGGCGTCTTTAGATCCTTATAGGTCACGGAATCCTCCTTAAAAGCTTCCACAAGTCTTGTCAGACACTCTTCCCGGTTCATAGGCTTCTCTTTTCTATCGCTCCGCACGGGCAGGCTTTCTGACAGGCTCCGCAGTTCAGACAATGATCCCGATCGATGACATACGGGATCTTTTCGCTCAGGATACAGTTCTGCGGACAGACAGCGGCACAGCTTCCACAGCCGATGCAGGCATCACTGATGAAAAAACCGTTCACTTCCGCCTTTCCTCCGCCGAAGGTGAAGACTGCTCTTTCGATCGGCCTTCTTGACAGATCGAACCATTCGCCGCTTCCCTCATAGATCTGAAAAGCCGTCAGCACTTCTCTCGACTCTTCTGTCGGATAGATCTCATACATATACGGATTCTTCTTCAAAAGATCCGGGATCTTCTCATATCCCAGTTCCCGCACTTTTCCTCTTACGGAGATCGAGACGCTGGAAAGAGAAGTCTCCCCTTTTAGCGCCGTCAGAGAGAGACAGCCTCTTTTTTTCAGGCGCTGATAAAAGCTCTTTCCCTTCGCCGTCAGAAAATACAGACCCTTCTCATCGAAGTCCATCATATCGATGACGGATGTGACCGGACTGCCTTCTTCATCCACCGTTGCGACGATCGTCGTGTGGACTTCTTTTACGACATATTCAAGATAGTCTTTCGTTTCCATATTCTTCTCCTTCTTTCTTCAGGATCTGCCGCATATCATCCGACAGATCAGCGAGCGTATAGGCCTTCATCTTTTCTTCCATGGCTTTCTGGATATTATTCAGTTTGTCGTCTAGAAGTGTGTGGATATTCCTTCCGACAGGACACTTTGGATCCGGAGCTTCGTGAAAATGAAACAGGGAACCGTTCTCCAATGGTTCGATCGCTTCATATACATCATAGAAAGTGATGTCAGACAGGGGTTTTTCCACTGTGATACCGCCGCTTCCTCTGGCGACTTCGATCAGGCCCGCACGCTTCAGCTGCAGGAGGATGTTCCGAATGATGACAGGATTGGTATGGATGCTTTGTGACAGAAAACTGCTGGTCAGTCTCTGTTTTTCTTTGAATACTTCCACACACGCAAATATGTGAAGAGCGATCGTGAAGCGGCTGCTTATCTGCATGATCCTTCCTCCGTTTCCTGGATACAGGACGATTGTAGCGTACCCATGTTGTAATGTCAATGATTACATCTATTCGGAAAGAAAAACCGTTCCTGAAACGGTCTTTACTGATCATGATCGGCTGCCAGCCAGTCCAGAGAGACATCGAGTACTCTTCCCAGCTGAATGAAATTATAGGTATCCGGCAGGTATTCCTCTCTCTCCCAGCTGGATACGGCCTGAAAAGAGACATTCATCTTCTCTGCCAGTTCTGCCTGCGTCAGCCTCTTCCGCTTTCTGGCTCTGCAGATATTCTCCCCTAAAGTCATTTTTGTCCCCTTTCTTTTTTCTTTGGTAGACGAGGTGAGATTCGAACTCACAAACTTCTGTTTCTAAGACAGAGTGCTATACCTGTTCGCTACTCGTCCGTTATGGCAAGGACATCAGGAGTCGAACCCAAGTCACAGATTTTGGAGATCCGTTCATAGCCGCTATTGTCCTTATTACGAGACCCTGATGCCGGGGCTGTTATGCCGTTCATAACAGCCCGTTTCCCATGGTTAGAGTAAAAGAGAAAAGTTATCCAATATGATTATGAAACAGGACTATGTGCTGTTTTTACGCCAGGACACCTTAACTCCCGCACGGATGTGCAGGGACAGATTCGAACTGTCAATTAACCATTCTGTTGGGATTGCTGTAGGTGTCCTTCTGCTTACTTCAGCAGCTCCAGTACCGGATCATATCTCTCCAGTACCTTTTTCATATACGTCAGTCCATCCGGCGTTTCATCCTTCAGGATGCCTTCGATGATGTATTGAGATAATCCGGAGACCAGTCTCACATTCTCAAGATCGCTGCTCGGGAAATCACAGCGGGAGGCGACGTTCCAGTAGACGATCTGCGGGAACGGGATACCGGCTTCCTCAAAGAGAACCTTTGCCTCTTCATAAGTCGGAACATTTCTTGTCCCTTCATCAAACTGCATGTCGGAGATGATGATCATCTTCTCGATCCAGTCCTTCGGATCGCAGTTCTTCTCCGCTTCCAGAATCAGTCTGTATGTCGCCGTGATGTCCGTATTCGAACAGTCATTATAGGTATTGCACAGACGGATCTTGTCCTTCAGGCTCTTGCAGCCGGAAAGGTCGACAAATTCCGGGCGGGAAGAGAAGGTGATGAACTTGTCTTTGAAGGCACCGGTCAGCTGTTCAGAGAACAGGATGGCCAGAGATGTCGCCACATCGAGAGGACACACAGAGCTTCCATAGAAGCCTCCCCAGGTCATAGAACCGGAACCGTCTCTTACCACGATGGTCTTCGCGTCTCCCATATTCCTGTTGAGATCTCGCCACATCACTTCCCTGAGTTCCTCATCTTCAAGCCTGAGGATCTCGTATGGATAGACAGCATTTGTCTTCGCCTTTACCTCTCCCTTTTCAAGAGACTTTTTAAAGGCCATATAGCGTTCCTCATCATTACGAAGGAAGGCCTTTGTGTGCTTCATGAGGGCCTTGGAAGGCAGCTTTGCGTAATCGAAACTGTAGTCCTTCACACTCATCCTTCTTTCGAGGATGTCGATATAGCCGCGCAATGTACTGAGAAGCTTCCGGTAGGACTTTTCATCGATCCCGAGTTCCTTTAAGAGGATGCGGGCATATTCCCTCGTCTTCTTCGAAGAGGTGTTGACGCTTGGCATCCACTTCGCGCAAAGAGATACCGGCTTTCCTTCCTTCACAGCCTCGATATCCTTTGTCAGCTGGGAAGCGATGAACTCGGTAACAGCCTTTCTTCCCTTCTCTTCTTCGAGAAGGAAGAGGATGTCATCCCATCTGCCGTATTCCGGTACAGCCGGAAGCAGTCTCAAGGCCACCTTCGGATCTCTTTCAAAGAGTGTCCTATAAGAGGTGCGGAAGCTGTCTCTTTCTCCCAGACCTCCTCTGATATCACGGAGGTAGAAGAGGTTTTTGACAGCCATGTCTCCATCTTCAAGGGCAGCCTTCAACATGAGATCGGAGACCTTTTTCTGATCCCGTCTCAAAGAGCCGGCAGCCGCGAAGAAATCCAGATTCGCGTTCAGCGTGCTGTCGTAAGTGATATCGCCGTTTTCCGTGAAGACCTCAGAGGCCTTCTTTCGTAATAACTGTTCAAGTGTATTCATAATTCTCCTTTCCAGACGCTTTTTCTGTAGACAGCAGTTCTTGTGTTTGCGGTTTGCGTCTGATCATTTGTGATGGGGATCTTTTCAAGACACATTTTCGGCTCCATAATCACGCAGGTATCATGGCTATCTCTACAGTCAAAGTTTGCGGTACATGTCTTTTAGATCCTGACGAGACACCTTTTATGGCTACGTGTTTACACCGTAGTAGGCTACCGGTCAGCCGCCGGAACCTTACTTGCATCTGAACTTACCAGAAAAGATAGGGTTTGCGGTCGATGTCTCTGAAGTGTATAAGGGCTGCCACGATCGTGACAGCCCTTGCCTTTCAAAAAATACAGGAAAGTCCTCTACGATCGGGATACGTGTATGACAAAAGATCTCAGCGTATATTCTGCGTTCCACTCTTTTATTTCGCTATGTGATAAACAGAGTCGTGTCATACGTGTTCTCCTTTCGCAATTTCGTTATAACACGGGAGATCTTTGTCTACAATCAAGCATCGCTTGATTTTACTCACCGGCCTTGAAGTTGTAGACCGGCTTGATGATCTTCTCGATCGATGCGGTATCTTCGATATTGGCGAGGATCTCGTCCATGGACTTGTAGGCCATCGGGCACTCATCCAGGGTATTCCAGGAGACTGATGTGGTATAGATGCCTTCCATCTCCTTCTCGAATTCCTCGACGGTGTATCTCCTCTTGGTTTCCTTTCTTGAGAAGAGTCTTCCGGCACCGTGCGGCGCGGAACAGTTCCAGTCAGGATTGCCTTTACCGATACAGATGAGGGAGCCGTCCTTCATATTGATAGGAATGAGGATTCTTTCTCCCTTCTGTGCCGAGACAGAACCCTTTCTCAGGATCTTATTCTCCGTATCGATGTAGTTGTGGATGGTCGTGAAGCGTTCCACTTCGTGGAGTCCCATCTTATTCAGAATGATCTCCATCATCGTCTTGCGGTTGATATCCGCATACTCCTGCATGATCTTCATGTCATGGAGGTAGTCTTCATAGATCTCCCCTGTGCAGTACGAGAGTTCCTTCGGGATATCCGTTCTGATCTCCGTCTTCATTTTCCGGATAGTCTCTTCGATCTCGGACTGTCTTCCCTGGGACTTGAGATCATTGATCGTCTTCTGAATGTCTTCCTTCGTCGTGCCGTTGAGCTGACGGTAGGACTTCTCCTGATAGATCTCGGCCACTTCCTTGCCTAAGTGACGGGAACCGGAGTGGATGACGAGATAGAGGTTTTCCTCTTCATCCTTATCCACTTCGATGAAGTGGTTACCTCCGCCCAAGGTACCAATGGCGTTGTATTCCTTGCGGATATTGACATCTTCCTTACAGCGGAGCTCTTCGATGCGCGTATGGAAGGCATTGGGATGAGGCTCCTTTCTGGTATTCATACCGGAAGGGATGTTCTCCCTGATGACCTCATCGAGCTTCGCGAAGTCGATCTCCCTTTCCGCGATCTTTACGACTTCCATCCCGCAGCCGATATCGACACCGACGAGGTTCGGTGTGACAGCGCCATGCAGTGTCATGGTCGTACCGATCATACAGCCTGCACCCGCATGGACATCCGGCATGATGGCGATATGGGAGTCCTTATAGATTTCAAGATCGCATAAGGAACGGATCTGTTCGATAGACTTTTCTTCTGCCGTCGTAGCGTAGACGGTGGCTTCATTGAATGATCCTTTGACCTTGTACATAGGGTCCCCCTTTCTTTTAAGAAGGTTCCCTGACATCGATATAGCTGTATCCGGCAGGATTGTTTTATACCTGCGATCCCCTGAGAGCCAGTGTTGTTTGGACATACGCATGTGCGGGAGGAATGGCTGCCTCCAGCCGCTGCAGGCTTTGAGTGGTATTTCACCTTGATCATTCCTTCGAGGATTTATGCCGCAGCCCGGACCACGTCCTTATAGCACTGTTACGTGCGTCAACCTCCCAGCAGGCACTCCTTAAGAGTCCTCATGCCATCCAGGTCACCAATGTTCCCGGATGACTTCCTGCACGGACCGTTCCGTCCTGTTTACGCTTCGACCTGCCGTATGGCGGTCTCCCTTTCGCACTCAACGGAGCTGCTGACGGGGATTTCCACCCACGTAAGGAAGACGGCCTTGCCCCAAGCAAGGGCGTTAGGCTACGATGGCAGCTGTTACTCAGAGCTGCAGCATACGGTCAGGAGGCGCTGTTGACAGTACTCCGCATGGTTCGCGGGCCAGGCTAGCCATTTTGGTGCGGAGGCGGGATTGTTTACCCGCAAGACAGGCATACTGTTTTTTGAATGATTACTAATATTACGGACTTCTGCAACGGTACGCGCCGAACGTCATTATTTCAGCCGCAGACTTCCCGGTACCGAATGATGAGCAGGCACTCATATGTTCGGCTGGAAGCTGACCCGGCGCTTGTCCTGAATTAACTGACAGGGAACACGACAGCCTCTTCCGCCTTTGCGGTCAGCCGCCCCTTTTGAGGACGGGAGCTGCCTGCCTTATCCCACAGTAAGAACACTCAGTCACAGATACAACCATATCGATGTCAAGGAACACTTATCAGCTACACCCTCATGATATCAGCCGGAATACGTCATTTCTATTCTCATATCGATATTCTTTTTGACCCCTATTTAATTGTGAATTTGTATGTATATTAGAATATATGCCTTTATTTTATGACCCCTATTAAGGTACTATGATAGTGGAAAGGGGTGTATTTATGGAAGAAAAGATCAAGATCTACGTACCGGAAGGTGTCGACAGGATACTGAAGAAGGATATGGAGCTCTTCGAGTTCTACAAGAAGGACGGTTCCCTCAACCGCAATGACTTCTACAACACCCTGATCGTCAATTATTACGAGACCTATCAGGAACACAATGATGTCCTCTTAAAGAAGATACAGGACCTCCTGGAAGAGGAAGGCTTTCTTGAAGAAGAGGATCTGGCCTACCGGATCCTGCAGCTCAGTGAAGACTCCCTGGAAAGACTCGACGGGGGAAAGAAAGATGTGACGGTCTCCATCAAACCGACGAAACTCTCTTCTTCTACTTTCCGTTTCATAGAAGACATCCTGATACGAAATCAGACCATCTCCGGCTACTTCCGCGACCTCTTCGCCTCCTATTCCCTTCTTCCGCAGGACAAGCGTGAGAGGATCCTCTTCAAAGACAAGTTCGAGATCCTGGAAAAGGCCATCGAAGAAAAGAGGAAGGTCTGTTTCTATACCGCCAATAATAAAACTGTCCACATCGCCTCTCCTTATCTCATCGCCGATTCCAGAGAAGAGCTCTTCAACTATCTCCTGTGTGAATACAAAGCCATGGCCTACAGCTTCCGCATCTCGAGGATGGAGAAGGTCGTACTATTGAATGAGGCAGCGGAATTCGAAGAGGAGACACTGCGTCTTCTCGAAAAGATGAGAAAGAACGGTCCGCAGTTCGCCTACGACGCCAGAAGAAAGGACCCTCTGATCAAGGTCTATCTCACTCCGAGAGGGGAAGAGATGTTCAGGAAGATCTATCTCCACCGTCCTGCTCCGATAAAGAAAGAAGGAAGTATCTACTGGTTCGAGTGTTCCACCGGCCAGGCCTATCAGTACTTCTCCCGCTATTCCCGCAATGCGGTCATACTGGAGCCGAAAGACCTCCAGGAGGACATGATGAAGTTCTACGCGATGGGTACCAGAGCCTATCAGAAAATGAGACAGAAGGATACAGAGAACGATTGAAACTTAACATTCAATCCTTCTATAATTAGAAACAGATAAAGGAAGAAACAACATGAAAAAATTACTGACAATCTTATTATCCCTGCTGATGATCGTCTCTCTGGCAGCCTGTGGATCCAAGAAGAATGAAGCCGATCCGCTGGAGAAGTACATCGGCAAGTACCTTCTGGTCGAAATGACGAGCGGAGACGAGAACTACGATGAATTCCTGGCCGGCAGCTGGGCAGACAAGTCCTTCTATGAGTATATCGAGATCACCGCAGATTCAAAACTGCTCATGTACTCTGTACAGGACGGTGAAAAGCAGGAACTGGAATCTTATGATTTCGACCCTGAAACGCATTCCGTCACCCATCCAAACGGTCAGACAGAGGTCATTGAGTTCGGGGAAGATATGTCGATCGTTCTGCAGCCGAACGAAGGAGACCGTCTGGTCTTTGAAAAGACCGATGAGATCCCGGACTAGTCCACCGTCTTATGAAACTCGAAAGTGCCCCTGAGGGCACTTTTTTCTTTATTCCTGATATTCCAGAAGATCAGGGATGCATTTCCCGATATCCTGAAGAACATGGGCGTCCGAAGCCGGAAGAAGACCGGTGTCATACTCGAGAAAGATCTCCCGCAGTTTCTCAGATAAACCGATGTCAGGGTGACCGTAGCGGGTGTGGACACCGGTGTTGTCTTCGGGGATGACGTGATATTC
>JAFOMB010000050.1 GCA_017419065.1 Erysipelotrichaceae bacterium
CCCAGCGTTCCATCTCCAACTGGATCACGGAAGTCACAGTCTCCGACTACGGCATCGACTTCCCGATCGAGATGCAGTTCAGGGATGTGAAACACTGTGAAAAAGAACTCTGGGATATCTCCCCGTTAAAATACGTCAATAACGTCAAGACCCCGTTATTATTCATCCACTCCACGGAAGACTACCGCTGCACACTGCCGGAAGCCTTACAGTTCTATACACCGGTCAAGATCTCCGGTGTCGACAGCAAGCTCGTGATCTTCAAGGGAGAAAACCATGAACTCTCCCGCAACGGCAAGCCGCTTCACAGAAAGAAGAGACTGGACGAGATCACCGACTGGATGAACTCTCATCTCAAACAGGAGGAATAAGCATATGGAATTCGATCTGAATAAGAGACACTGCTACTGGTTCAATGAACTCTGCAAGATCCCGCACGGATCAAGAAATGAGAAAGCTCTCAGCGATTTCATCGTAGACTTCGCCAAAGCCCATGGATTCGATTATAAGCAGGATGAGGTATGGAATGTCATCATTGATAAAAAAGCCTCTGAGGGCTATGAAAATGCGCCAGGACTCATTTTACAGGCGCATATGGACATGGTCTGTGAGAAGAACAGGGACTGTGACCTCGACTTTGAGAAGGATCCGCTCGACCTCTATGTCGAAGACGGATTATTAAAGGCGAAAGGTACGACCTTAGGCGCCGATGACGGCACCGGTGTGGCGTACATGCTGGCGATACTGGAAGATGACTCTTTGAAACATCCGAGACTCTCCTGCATCTTCACCACGATGGAAGAGATCGGCTTGTTAGGTGCTGCCGAACTCAAGCCGGAAGATGTCCATGCGGACAGGATGATCTCCTTAGACGGAGGCGGAGAATGCCATACGCTCTTGTCTTCTGCCGGCGGCGGTACCGCTGTCGTCAAGAGAAAGGTCTCCTTTGAAGCCAATGAAGATCCGGTCTATTGCCTGGAGGTCAAGGGGCTTCTAGGAGGCCACTCCGGCGGCGATATCCATCTGGAAAAGGGCAACGCCAATAAGCTCGCTGCCCGTATCCTGAAGGAAATGGTCCTGGAAGGGGCAGATGTGAGACTCGTGTCCTTTGAAGGCGGCATGAAGGACAACGCGATCCCGAGAGAAGCCTCTGTCGTCTTTGCGAGCACGACAGACAAGGATGTCCTCAAAGAAGCTGTTTCCAAAAAGGAGAAGCAGATCTGGAAGGAACTGGAATTCTCCGATGCGGGATTCAAAACCGTCTTCAGCGAAGTCTCTTCCGATAAGAAGATGACCAAGAAGGACTCTGAGGATGTCCTGAATATGATCTATCTGATGCCGAATGGCTTTAAGAACCGTTCCATGGTGATCGAAGGCCTCACGACAGCCTCTCTCAACCTCGGTGTCGTAAGAACAGCCGATGATACGATCGAACTCGATGCCCTAGTCAGAGCAGCTCTGGATTCCCATACGGATGATATGCTGAACCAGATCGCTGTCCTGTCTTCTCTTCTTGACATGGACTTCTCCGTCGAAGGGAAGTATCCGGGATGGTCCTATTCCGAAGTATCTCCGATGAGGGATATCTTCGCAGGTGTCGCAAAAGCCAACAACAAGGAACTCGAAGTGACGGCAGCCCACGGCGGCTGTGAATGCGGTGTCTTCAAGGGTCTCAACCCGAACATCGACATCATCTCTTTCGGTCCGATCACCCGATATATCCACACACCGGATGAAGAACTCGATCTCGAATCATTTGACCGTTCGTATGGTCTCCTGTGTGAAATAATAGAAGCGTGCAAGTAGGAGGAACTATGAAAAAAGGTACTGTTGTCATACTGAGCGGAGCCAGCTCCGTCGGCAAGGGAGAGATCAGAGATCTCCTTCTGAAAGATCCGGATCTCAAACTCTTCTTCTCTGTCTCCGAGACCACCCGTCCGAGAAAGGAAGGGGAAGTCGACGGAAAAGACTATTACTTCGTCTCCCATGAAGCCTTCGCGAACTCTGTCAAGAACAAGGAACTGCTGGAATACACGGAATTCAACGGCTACTACTACGGGACTCCGAAAGCCCAGGTCGAATACCTGGTCAACCTCGGAAAGAACGTCCTGATCGAAGTGGAAGCCCAGGGTGTCGGCGGCATCAAGCTGAACATGCCGGAGAGCATTGCCTTCTATGTCATGCCGACGAGCTTTGAAGAGCTGGAGAGACAGATATCCGAACACTACAAGGATGATGAAGCCTCTATCCAGAGACGTCTCAACAAGGCGAAGATGGATATGGAGATCGCTCCTTTATTCCGCAACATCGTCTATAACGACGACCCGGAAAAGGCCGTCGCCCAGATCAAGGAAAAAGTACTGGAAGAGATGAAGAAACAGGAGGATTAGTCTATGGAAATATCAAAGGAAAACTTTATCGTCGACGTTCCGTCTGTGGATGAACTCAAATCAAAGATCCTGAGCTACCGCGAGCAGGATAAACTTCTCGACAGCTGGCTCGTCAAGAGACTCGATACGGTACTGCCGCTGGTCATGAAGAGAAGCGGTATCGACTGCTGGGTCGTCTGCAATAACGAATACAACGAAGAGCCGGTCTTCTGGACCCTGGCTCCGCGTTCTCTGATCACGGCCAGAAGACTGACCATCCTGGTCTTCCACTTAAAGGATGACGGCAGCGTCGAACGTTTCTCTTTGACCCATCCGGTCCCGGTCATCGGCGAATACTACAAGCCGATGTGGCTGAATCCGAAGGGACAGGCCTGGGGTGAAAGCCGTATCCTCAATCCGAATGCGCCGGTCTCCGAGCAGAAGGGAGAAGGGGAGACCCAGATGGAATGTCTGGCCAGAGTCTTAAAAGAACTCGATCCGAAGTGCATCGGTCTCGACATGTCCAAGGACTTCGCCTTTGCGGATGGCCTTTCCCATACCCTCTATGAAGAGATGATGGAAGTCTTCGATGAGGAACAGAAGGCCAAAGTCTGTTCCGCGGAAAAGGTCGTCGTCGGCTGGATGGAGACCAGAAGTGAAGATGAGATGGATGCCTATCATGGGATCATGCAGATCGCCCATGCGATGATCGCCGAAGCCTTCTCCTCCAAGGTCATCCTGCCGGGTGTCACAACGAATGAAGATGTCAAATACTGGATGATGCAGAAGACCATCGATCTCGGCTTCCGTCCGTGGTTCGACTATGAAGTCTCCATCAGAAGAGCCGGTGTCGGCGAAGTCGTTGGAGAAGACGTCATCAGACCGGGCGATATCCTGCACTGCGATGTCGGCTTCCGCTATCTGAACCTGTGCACCGATACCCAGGAGAATGCCTATGTCCTCAAGCTTGGCGAAACAGACGCTCCGGAAGAGCTCAAGGCTGTCATGAAAGCTGTCAACCGCTTCCAGGACATCACCATCGGCGAATTCCAGATCGGCCGTACCGGCAATGAGATCCTCGCTGCTTCCTTAAAGAAAGCCAAAGAAGAAGGCCTGAAGCCTTGTCTCTATACCCATCCGATCGGCTTCAACGGCCATGCGGCCGGACCGACCATCGGTCTTTGGGACAAGCAGGGCGGCGTTCCCGGTACCGGAGATTATCCGATGTATGACAATACTGCCTACTCTCTGGAACTCAACGTCAAGTGCGATGTGCCGTCCTGGGGTGTTGAACTTACCTTCGGTGCTGAGACTGACGTATTGGTAAGAGATGGCAAAGTCTACTTCCTTGCCGGACGTCAGGATCACTTCCACCTCGTGAAGTAACATGCGGAAGCGTTCTATCAGAAGATTACTGATCCTTGTGGCCACCTATTCACTGGTGGCCAATTTCGCGCATCCGGTAGAACCGACATTTTTCAAGGATCTCGGCCTCCCCGACTACATGTTCGGGGTCGCCTTCGCTTCCATGTCTACGGTAAACTTTCTCTTTTCTCCCTTCTGGGGAATGATGTCTGACCGCTACGGTCCCAACAGGATCCTCTCGATCGCCTATCCGGGCTATGCGGTAGGAATGCTGATGTTCTTCCTGGCTGACAGCGTCATGGACATCGTCATCGCCAGAGCCTTCGCCGGGATCTTCATCTCCGCGATCTCGGTCTCCCACATCCTCTACATCATCGAGAATTCCAAAGAAGAAGAGAAGGGACAGAACCTCGCCTCCTTTGCGACGACTTCCGCCATCTTCTCTGCCTTCGGCTATCTGATAGGAGGGGTATTGGGAGATATCTCGATCCCGGGAGACTTCATCACGATGATCAGCGGTCTGGTCGTATTGGGAGGACTGCATTTCTTCCTCTTGGAGGATCTCCACCGTCATCACAAGAAGTCCACGACCCTGGAACTCTTCAGGGAAGCCAATCCATTAAAGGCCTTCATCTCTTCAAAAGAAGTCTTCTCCGTGGCCTTTGTCGCCTTCCTGATGGTCGTCATGTTTACGACCTTCGCAGCGACCTGTTATGAACAGTGCTTCAACTACTTTATCAAGGACCAGTACGGCTTCCCGCCTTCCTATAACGGCTATCTGAAGGGCGTCGTCGGCATCATCACTCTGATCGCCAACTCCACGATCTGTTCCTTCCTGCTGAAAAGAACGGACATCAACCGTTCCATCATCTATGTCTTAGGTGTCTGCCTGGCTATGATGGCAGGCATCGTATTACTCAACAGTGTCGTTCCGTTCATCATTCTGAATGTGGTCTTCTTCGGCTTCAACGCGGTCTATAAGCCGCTGCTGCAGTCGATGCTGAACCGTTTCGGAAAGAAATCGAGCGGATCGGTCGTCGGCGTCTACAATTCGACGAACTCCGTCGGAACGATCGCGGGATCTCTGACTTCCGGATTCATCTATACGATCCATCCGAAGGCAGCCTTCCTGGTCTCAGCTGTTGCCTTTACGATCGCAATACTGTTTGCGCTGCTTCACAGAAACAGGGCAAAAACACTTGTATAAAGAAAAACGGACATCGATTCAGATGTCCGTTTTTTTATAGCGTGTTTACACTGTTCCGTGAGGAACGAACACTACCCGCTATGCGGGTACGTGACAGGTGTTAAACAAAAGTGTCACCTTTCCTTACAATAGAGGTGTTCAGGCTCTATTGGA
>JAFOMB010000004.1 GCA_017419065.1 Erysipelotrichaceae bacterium
GGAAGTCTTTCTGAAAGAGCTGAAAGACAACGGCTTCGACATCAGAAACATCCATCTGGAAGAAGACAACATCCGCGCACAGCGCTACGACAAGCCGGAGCTGAAGACTGTCACCAGGACCCTGCAGTTCCGCACAGGCTTTGACGCTGCAGTCTCGGACTTCATCCTTCGGATCATTGAAGAAAAGAAGATCACGGCTTTTCTGGAAACGGAGTACAGCTATTCAAAAGAAGGAGAACTCCATGGGGAGCTTCTGAAAGAGGCATTGCTGGAGTCCAGGAGATGCGCCGAAGCGCTGGCGGAAGCGAACGGCCAGAAAGTCAAATACATCGAATCCGTCACCGATGACCGCTATCACGAGGTCGAAGTAAAGATGGAAGAGAGCGCTGATATGGCAAGGCCGATGATGAGCTTCAAACGCAACGACCTCTCCTCTGAACTCTCCGGAAAGGAGATCGAGAGGGAAGAGAGCGTGAATGCCGTCTGGGTGATCGAATAAGAGATATCTGAAAACTCATGGACAGCCATGAGTTTTTTGTATCACTCATATCATAGCTTCAAAGGAAGAGGATATGTCGTATCCTTTCCGGATCTGCCGGGCTGTCTTTCCCAGGGAGAGACAGAAAAAGAGGCATTGAAAAACGCGGAAGACGCGAAGAGGGAATGGCTGAAAGCTGCCCTGAAGGAAGGGATAAGTATCCCGCTTCCAAAATCGATCTGTCAGCAGTGACAGATCTTTTTTTGACAGAAACCTTCCTTTCAAGAGTATAATGATGCCGTTATGCTTTTACTGATCGTCTATCTGTCTTTTATATCCCTGGGTCTGCCGGATTCTCTATTGGGAAGTGCCTGGCCTGCCATGCATGGGGGATTCCATGCGTCGATCTCGGCTGCCGGGAATATTTTCATGATCATCTCCTTCGGGACCATTCTCTCTTCCCTGAATGCCGACAGACTGATACAGCGCTTCGGAACGGCGAAGCTGACAGCGGCTTCCACCCTGCTGACCTCTCTGTCCCTGTTCTCCTTTTCTGTCTGCAGGGAATACTGGCAGCTCTGCCTGCTGGCTCTTCCCTATGGCTTAGGAGCCGGGGCTGTCGATTCCGCCATCAACAACTATGCCGCCTTACACCTGGAGGCCAGACACATGTCCTGGTTACACTGTATGTGGGGCGTAGGAGCCTCTATAGGGCCTTATGTGATGGGATACTGCCTGTCCAGGTATCTGGGCTGGCAGATGGGATACCGTGCTGTAGGAGCCCTGCAGCTGCTTCTGGCGCTCTTTCTCTTCTTTACCCTCCCGGTGTGGAAGAAAGAGGGGAGAAAGGAGGAAGAGGAAGTTCATACACGCATCCTCTCCAAGAAAGAAGCCCTGAAGATGAAGGGCGTCATCCCGATCCTGATCTGCTTCTTTGCGTACTGTGCCCTGGAACAGTCTACGGCTTTATGGGCGGCTTCCTTCCTCAATGTGGTCAAGGACGTCGCTGTCGACAGGGCGGCCTTCTATGCGACTCTCTTTTATACCGGCATCACCATCGGAAGAGCCTTCTTCGGCTTCATCGCCGACAGACTGGGAGATACGAAGCTCATCTACACCGGCTTCCTCATCATCGCCGTCGGTCTGTTCCTTCTGATCGTCATGCCGCAGGAAGTCCTGGTGCTGGCGGGTCTTGTGATCATCGGCATCGGCTGTGCTCCGATCTATCCTTCCATCATCCACTCCACCCCGGTACGCTTCGGCAAGGAGAACTCCCAGTCTCTGGTAGGCATCCAGATGGCCTTCGCCTATACCGGGAACACGCTCATGCCGAAGATGTTCGGGATGCTGAGCGATCACCTGGGTGTCTCTTTCTATCCCTGCTTCCTGGTAATGATCACAGCTCTCATGGTGATCATGTTTATCAGGGCGGAGAAGGTAGCAGATTAAGAGCAAAAGATATTAACTATTTATCTATATAGAGGTGAAAGCCTCTTTTTTTTGTGAACAAATGTACATCTTACTCAATAATTACAATTATTTTTAAAAGTGTTGTAAAAATGATTGAAAAATATAAAAATGCCTGTCTATAATGGAATTGTTCTGAAACATGAAATGAAGAAAAAAGGAGAAATAAAACTATGAAACTTACTGTACAGGACTGGGAAAAAGTAACGAAGATCATCGAACACTACGAACCTCAGATCGACAAGGATTTTGAGATTCCTCTTTCTGAATATGAAGAAAGATATGCGAGAGTCTGGAAGGTTCTTGAAGAGAGAAACATCGATTTAGGTTTCTTCTTCTGGTACAGAGAAATGCCGGGTGACGGTATCTACATGACCGGCTACAACCCGAATATCGAAAGAGCCAGCGCTGTCATCGCACCGGGGAAGAGACCGATGCTGTTATGCGGACCGGAAAGCGGTATCCTCTCCAAGGAAGTCGGTCTGAACCTCCGCACAGAATTTGTCAATGAATTCTCTATTCCGGATGAATACTATGAAGGTCTCGAAAGAGCGAACCTCCAGAAGGTCATCGCTGAATATGCCGGCGAGATCAAGAAGATCGGCTACATGACATTTGACGATCAGATCCCGGCACAGTTCATGAACTTCCTGCACACCTCCTTTGGTGATGTTGAAGTCGTCGATGCGACAGACATTCTCCAGGAAATGAGATATGAAAAGAGTGAAAGCGAATTCAAGTGCATGAAGGCCGCTGATACGATCGCCTGTGCTGCTGTCAGAGCTATGCTGGCTGTCACGAAGCCTGGTATCGGTGAAAACGAAGTGGCCGCTGTCGGTGACTTCACGGCTATGGCTTTAGGTGCCTGCGGTTTCGGTTTTGAGACGATCGTCAACTCCGGCGACAGATGCCGTACCGTCATTGGCCCGGCTACCAATAAGATCATCCAGGAAGGCGAACTGGTCCAGGTCGGTATCAGCCCGTCCTTCAAAGGCTATAAGGGCATCAACAGAAGAGGCTTCGTCTGCGGCGAGAGAAATGAACTCCAGAAGCAGTACTTCGAAGTCATGAACAGGGGCTATGAAGTTGCTGCCGCTGCTCTGAAAGAGACCTGTGAAAAGGATCTTCCTTCCAACTATGCGGATGTCACACCGCGTACCTGGTTCGAAAACTACACGCTCGAAGGCGTCAATGTGAGAAGCTTACACTTCTACTCCACCTGCCATGGTACGGGCTTAACAGAATGCAATGAAAAGATGGTCATCACTCCGACAAATGAAACACCTTACGGAAAGAACGTCGGCATGATGCTCGACCTCGGCTTATACGGTCATCCAAATACAGACATCTGCGGCGCCTGTGTAGAAGACGCTTACTTCAAGAAGGGCAACGAACTGATCAAGCTGTCCGATATGCCGATCGATGTACAGGATCTCGTAGGAAAGGGTCTCTAATTCAGATAATCAGAAAGAAGCACAACTTCTATGAAAAACAAATTCAAACTAAATCTCGACGGAAGGGTCGTCACGCTGGTCATCATGATCGCTGTGATCTTCGTCGGCATGTGTTTCATCAAGGGAGAAGCATTCTACTCCCTGGCAAACATATCGACGATCTTCGCAAACCTTTCTTATGATCTCCTGCTGGCCTGCGGCATGACCTTCGTCCTCATTCTCGGAGGCATCGACCTCTCTGTCGGATCAGTCCTGGCGTTTGTCGGTATCTGCACCGCGCTGATGATGAAAAATGGCGTGCCGGTACCACTTGCCATCATACTCGGTCTTCTGATCGGGATGGTCTGCGGATGTCTCAACGGGATCCTGGTAGCGAAGTTCAACATCGCGCCGTATCTGGCAACGCTGGGTTCCATGCTGTCGCTACGCGGACTCTGCTACGTCATGACTTCCGGATACTTTGTCTCCGGACTGCCGGAAAGCTATTCGGCCATCGCTAGAGGCAATATCCTCGGTATCTCGACAAAGATCGTCGTCTCCATGGTCATCATGATCGTCCTGGGTCTTCTCTCCAGAAAACACAAGGCTTTCAAACAGATGTTCTATGTCGGAAGCAACGCCCAGTCGGCATTCCTGTCCGGTACACCGGCTGCCAGAACGAAGATCCTGGGTTTCGGCATCTGCTCCCTTCTGGCGGGTGTTGCCGGTATCCTGATGACTTCCAGCTTCGGCATGGGTCAGGCAGCCTTCGGTGTAGGCTATGAGATGCGTGCCATTGCGGCGGCTGTCATCGGCGGTGCCAGCATGGCCGGCGGTGAAGGAAACTTCATCGGTACAGCCTTAGGTGTCATCCTGGTCGCTCTAGTCAACAACGTCTTCATCATGTTCAACGGTTCCCCGAACTGGTCAACAGCCATCAGCGGCATCATGCTGATCGTCGCTGTCGCTCTTGACAGGATCCGCACGATCGGAAAGAAGGGAGACTGATCATGAGCGTACTGGAACTGAGAAACATCTCAAAATCCTTCGGGAACAACCACGTTCTCAATAACGTCTCCATCTCCTTCAATGAGGGAGAGATACACTCCATCATCGGTGAAAACGGTGCCGGAAAATCCACGCTGATCAAGATCATCGGCGGTATCTATACCCATGATTCCGGAGAGATCCTCATTGACGGAAAGAAAGTGGAACTCCACAATCCGCTGGAAGCTTCCGCTGCCGGTATCGGCATCGTCCACCAGGAACTCTCTGTCGCAGGGAATATGACCGTAGCTCAGAACGTCTTCGTCAACCATGAACCGACCAAGTTCCTCGGCTTCGTCGACTTCAAGAAGATGAATGAGATGTCGGCGGAAGAATTCAAGAAGATCGGTATCGCCATCGATCCGACGGCTCTTGTCTCTTCCCTGAGCGTCGGTATGCAGCAGGTCGTCGAGATCGTCAAGGTCCTCTCGCAGAATGTGCGTATCCTCATTCTCGATGAACCGACTTCTTCCTTATCCGATAAAGAGACAAACAATCTCTTTCAGTTATTAGACCTCTTAAAGAGCAGAGGTACCTGCATCATCTTCATCAGCCACAAGCTTGATGAGATCAAACGTCTGTCCGACCATGTCACGGTCCTGCGTGATGGCAACTTCGTCGGCACCCTGGAAAAAGGGGAATACGACGAGAATACCATCATTTCCATGATGGTCGGTAGAGACCTTGGAAATCTCTATCCGCCGAAGGCAAAACAGCGCGGTGGAGAAGTCCTCTTACGTACAGAGAATTTCAGCCGTAAAGGCAAGTTCGAAGATATCTCGATCGAATTCCGCAAGGGTGAGATCACCGGCATCTTCGGTCTCGTCGGTGCCGGAAGAACAGAACTGGCCTGGTCGCTCTTCGGAGCTGACAGCCATGATTCCGGCAAGGAATACTTCCTGGGGAAAGAAGTCAATTTCAAATCCCCGAACCAGGCGATCAAAGCCGGCCTCTGTTATCTGACAGAAGACAGAAAAGGCAATGGCTTATTCGTCGGCATGGACGTCAAGGACAATGTCGTCGTCTCCAATATCAGCGATGTCGTCTCTCCGGCAGGTATGCTGCAGTCGAACAAGATCACGGAAGTGGCCAGAAAGTATATCGAAGATCTCGATATCCATCCGGACAACTGTGAAAACTTCCTGGTGAAGTCTCTGTCCGGTGGCAATCAGCAGAAAGTCCTCTTCGCGAAATGGCTCTATGCCAATCCAAAACTCCTGATCGTCGATGAACCGACCAGAGGTATCGATGTCGGTGCCAAAGCCAAGATTCACAATATGCTTCGTGAACTGGCTGATAACGGTCTGGGCATCGTCATGATCTCCTCGGAACTCCCGGAGATCCTCGGTCTCTCGGATTCCGTGGCAGTCATGCATGAAGGAAGACTCGTCGAAGTCCTGGAAAACGATAACCTGAGTGAACAGGATGTCCTCTCCAGAGCGTTCAATCAGGGAGGTGAAGAACATGAATAAGAAAAACTCCAAACTGAAAGAACTGCTGTTCAAGGCCAACTGGCACTACATCGTGCTGATCTTCCTCATCCTCGTCATCTTCGTCTACATGTGTCTGACCTCCAGAAGCTTCTTATCGAAAGCTAATCTGAGTGTCTTAGTCAACAACTATATCATGGAAGCCATCATGGCTCTCGGTATGACCTTCGTCATCATCTCTGGCGGTACCGATATCTCCATATCCGGTATCCTGCCGTTCACGGCAATCATGTTTGCCTTCATGATGCAGCACGGCATCCCGGTCTTCATCGCCATGATCCTGGGTATCCTCCTGGGCGGTGTCATAGGTCTTATCAACAATGAACTGAGAAGACTGCTGAACATTCATCCGATGGTCGTCACCATGGCCACACAGCTTACCCTGAAGGGTCTTGACCTGGCCATGACCAACGGCAAGGTCGTCTCCGGCTTCCCGGAAGAATTCACCAAGATCGTCGATTTCCATCCGTTAGGCATCAGCTTACCGATCTGGATCTACATCATCCTGGCCATCTTCTATCTCCTCTTCTCCAAAAACAACCGCACCTTCCTCGACGTCTTCTTCGTCGGAGGAAATAAAGAAGCTTCCCGTCTTTCCGGCATGAACGTCGAAAAGATCCTGCGCTTCGTCTTCATCGCCAACGGTCTCCTGGCCGGTCTGGCAGGTGTATTATCCACAGCTGTCTACAACAGCGCTTCCTACAGCTATGGTCAGAATATCGAGACCAGAGTCATCGCCATCGTCGCGATCGGCGGAACATCCATGATCCACGGGGGTGAAGGCTCCATCGTCGGAACCATGCTGGGAACGCTGTTCATGGCCCTTATCTACAACGCCTTCATTCAGAGCGGTGTCTCCACCTATTACCAGGATGTCTTCACCGGCGTCATGCTGATCGTAGCTGTCCTGCTGTCTGAAGCGTTACGAACAATAAAGAAAAAGAAAATGCAGAACTTATGATAACAAAGGAGGTTAAATAATGAAAAAAGTGTTATCTGGTTTACTGGTTCTCTTACTGGCGTTAGCCCTTGTCGGCTGCGGCAGCAAAGAAACTCCGGCTCCATCGGAAGGCGGAGAAGAAGGCACAGCACGTGCTGAAGAACTGTACTCCATGGTCGTCTTCACAAAGGGCGCCGAGTACTTCAACTGGTGCTATGCCGGTTTCCGTGATGCAGCTGCTTCTATCGGTGATTTCATCACGACAGAACTGCAGGGTCCTGCTGAGTGGGATGCTTCCGCAGAAGCCCGTTCCCTCGAAACGGTCTTAGCGAAGAACCCGAACGGTATCGTCGTTTCCTGTGCTGATGAATCGACTCTTGTCACTTCCATCAACAAGGCTATCGACAGCAATGTCCCGGTCATCTGCTTCGACTCCGATTCCGCTACTTCCAAGAGATTATCCTATGTCGGAACTGACAACTACAGCTTCGGTGCTGTTGCCGGCAAGAAGATCGTCGACACTATCGGTACAGAAGGCGAAGTCGCCATCATCCTGGTCCCGGGTGCTGTCTCCATGGAAGAAAGAGCTGCCGGCTGTGTCCAGTACTTAGCTGAAAATGCTCCGAACATCAAGGTCAACTACCTGAACGATGAAGGCGACGTTGCCAAGGCTGAGCAGGTCGTTTCCGCCGCTGTCCAGGCAAATGCCAACATCAAGGCTATCTTCTCTACACACGGTTATGGTGCTCCAGGTGCTGCTGCTGCCTGCCGTACTTTAGGCAAGCTGGAAGACATCTGCATCATCGGTTCCGACTATGACTCCGCTACGATCGAACTGCTGATGGCAGGCGATGTTGACGGTACTGTCATCGATGACCCTTATCTGCTTGGCTACCAGGCATTCATGCTGGCTTACGCCGCTGCTCATCCGACATCCGTTCCTTCCAACAACGCGCCGTTCGGACATGTTCCACCGCTCATCTATGGTGGCTGCAGCCTCCTCTCCGGTGAAATACTCCAGGACAAGGCTGTCTACGACCGTTATACGAACGCTCCTCAGTTCTAAAATGTTTCAAAGGTTCGGTGCTCTTCTAGAAGAGCACCGAACATTCCTGTTAGGTTTTGCTATAATTGTTATAGAATCATCATCTGCTTATAAATTAGGTCTATCACATGAAAGTCACAGATATTTTAGGGATCAGAGAACAGAACATCGCAAGCATCATCAATGCTGTGCGCTTTAAAAGCGGCATATCGAAAAAGCAGATCGCAGAAGAGACAGAACTGTCTGTGGCGACCGTTTCTAATCTCTGCAATGATCTTGCTGCCAGGAACATCCTGATCGAATCGAAGAATGACGGGCTTTCTGTCGGAAGGACGCCTTCCGTCTACACATTCAATGTCGAACGCTACTGTGTACTGGCGATCAACCTTCAGCTTCGCAACGTCATGTATCTGGCGATCACGAATTTCCGCAATGAGATCATCCTGGAGAAGGAATACAAGTATTCCGATAACGCCGGTGTCGAAGAGATCATGCATGAAGCACGTGTCCATTATGAGGAAGATCTCAAACCGGGACTGAGAGATGATGCGGTGATCATCGGTGTCGGTGTAGCTGTTTCGGCTATCTATGATACCAGCCATTCCAAACTCGTATGCTGTGCGATCCCGGTCTTTGAAGAAAAGGATCTCAAAAAGATCACTGAGAAAGAATTCGGTCTCACCGCATACATCGATAATGAAGCCAACCTCTGTGCCATCGCCGCCAATGCGAGCGAAGCGGAATATGAAGATATCGTCTATATCCACGCTTCCGAAGGTGTCGGTACAGGGATCATACAGCATGGCCGTCTCCTGCAGGGACATAATGGCTATGCCGGAGAGATATCACATATGCCGATCGGCAGACCGGACAGGAAATGCAAGGTCTGCGGACGATACGGCTGCATTGAAAGCGATCTTTCGATCGACGGTTTTCTTTTGAGCTATTTCGGAAACAACAGAGGGAAAAGAGAAGAGAGATGGAAGGAGTTCCTGGAAGCGGTAGAAGCGAAAAAGGAAAAAGCTCTGAAAGTCACAGAAGAGACGGGCACATACTTGGGAAGACTGGTATCTGTCCTCATCTATCTCTTCGATCCGCAGGTGGTCTACATCGGCGGAAACATCCCTGTATTATATCCTTACATGAAGGAATCTATGATGAAAGAAGTCAGGGGACGCTGTGTCCTCTGGGATGAAAACAGCATTGCGAAGATCCTGCCGGATCTTACCAGCAATGAGCGCATCATCATCGGGATCTCCGAGAGGATCTGTTCAAAATGGCTCCCTTACTAGGAGAATGATATGCATTACTACATAGGAATCGATGTCGGCACTTCTGCCACAAAAGCGATCGTCGTCTCTCAGACAGGCGATATTTTGTCGAGTGCCAGCTATGAATATCCGCTCTATCAGCCGGAAAACGGCTGGGCGGAACAGGAACCTTCCGACTGGGCAAATGCCGCTCTGCAGGCCTTAAAAGACGCTGTAGAGAATTCTAAGGCTGACCCGGAAGATATCAAAGGCATCGGCTTTTCCGGACAGATGCACGGTCTGGTCATGGTCGATGAGGATAAGAAACCTCTGGGGCGTTCCATCATCTGGTGTGATCAGCGTACCGGAAAACAGAAAGATGTCATCTCGAAGAAAGCAGGAGATGAAAGAGTCCTGTCAGTTACTGGAAACAGGACCAATACCTCTTTTACTGCGGCGAAGATCCTGTGGGTGAAGGAGAATCAGCCGGAGTTCTGGGAGAAGTGCCGCTGGATCATGCTGCCGAAGGACTATGTGAGACTGGTCCTGACAGGAGAGATCTATACAGATGTCTCCGATGCTTCGGGAACACAGCTTATGGATGTGAAGAACAGATGCTGGTCAAAGGAGATCGTGGAAGCTCTGGAGATCGGGATGGAGAAACTGCCGCCGATCAGGGAATCCTGTGAAGCCTGCGGTCATATCAGCCCGGAAGTCTCCATGATCACCGGTCTGTCTGTAAATACCATTGTCGCAGCCGGTGCGGCAGATAATGCGACAGCGGCCTTAGGAAGCAGGACCTTTAAGGAAGGTGACGTCTTTACGACGATCGGAACATCCGGCGTCATGTTTGCCCATTCAAAGGAATACCAGGCTGATCCGAAGGGAAGAGTCCACACTCTTTGTGCAGCAGTACCGGGAGAATACGCTCTGATGGGCGTCACCCAGGCAGCCGGTCTTTCTCTGCACTGGTTCCGTGATGAATTCTGTCAGGATCTGGTAAAGGAAGAAAAGGCAGGGGGAAGGAATTCCTATGCGGTACTCGATGAGATGGCTTCCAAAGTCCCTATCGGTGCCAACCGTTTAGTATATCTTCCGTATCTCAACGGCGAAAGGACCCCGTGCTTCGATGAGAACTGCCGCGGTACCTTTGTCGGTCTGACAGCGGCCCATGGAAGGGCAGAAGAAGTCAGAGCCATCATGGAAGGCGTCGCTTACTCATTAAAAAACTCCGAGGATATCTTTCACGATATCCATGTCGATCCGAAGGTCATGTATCTGTGCGGAGGAGGCTCCTCTTCTCCGTTCTGGAGACAGATGTTTGCGGATGTCTTCAACTGTGAATGCCGCATCCTCTCCTGCACAGAAGGAGGAAGCCTGGGTGCTGCGGTACTGGGTGCCTGTGCTGCCGGTGACTTCTCATCCGTAGAAGAAGCCTGTGAAGCCCTGGTCCCATCCGAGGCGAAGACGATACTCCCGGATCCATCAAGACACAAAGAATACCTCCGTACCTACGAGGTCTACAATAAGATCTATCCGGCACTCAAAGGGTGCTACGAAGAACTTCAGAAAGTATAATGAGAAAAGCCGGCCAGTGTGACCGGCTTCAATAAGTTTATGACAATATCCCTGATCGCGATCATCTACCTGTCCTTTATCTCCCTGGGTCTGCCTGACTCTCTTTTAGGCAGTGCCTGGCCTTCCATGTATCAGAGTTTCGACTCTACGATCTCTGCTGCCGGAACGGTCTTCATGATCATTGCGGGAGGAACGGTGATCTCCTCTTTGAATGCGGATCGGCTCATACACCGCTTCGGCACTCCGAAAGTGACGATCACCTCCGTATTGACTACAGCTGTTTCTCTGTTCGGCTTCTCCCTCTGTACGAAGTACTGGCATCTCTGCCTTATGGCCGTTCCTTATGGCTTAGGAGCAGGCGCCATCGATTCAGCTTTAAACAACTATGTCGCCCTGCATTTCAAAGCCAGACACATGTCTTGGCTCCACTGTATGTGGGGAGTCGGTGCCTCTATCGGTCCTTATGTCATGGGTCTCTGTCTGACGCATCATCTGGGCTGGCAGAACGGCTATCGCATCATCGGCGTCTTTCAGCTCTTACTGACAATGGCTCTCTTTTCTACCCTTTCCCTCTGGAAAAAAGAAGAGAAGGAAGAAAAAGAAGAAGAGAGGAATGTCCTCTCTTTGGGAAAAGCCTTTTCCTTGCCGGGTGTGCTTCAGGTCATGTGCTGTTTTCTCTCTTATTCCGCATTAGAACAGACGACAGGTCTTTGGGCCGCTTCCTGGATGAATGTCGTTAAAGGAATCTCTGCGGAACAGGCAGCTTTCTATGCCTCCATGTTTTACCTGGGCATCACCATCGGCAGAGGCCTTTCCGGCTTCATCACCGAGAAGCTCGGAGACTCCTCCATGATCCGTCTGGGTTCCCTGGCCATCACCATCGGTATCGCCCTGCTCATCTTCGGGAAGTGGGAACCTCTCATCTTTGCGGGTCTCGTCATCATTGGTCTGGGCTGTGCCCCGGTCTATCCTTCTATCATCCATGCGACTCCAAGACGCTTCGGCAGAGAGAACTCCCAGTCTTTAGTGGGAATGCAGATGGCATCCGCCTATATAGGAACGACCTTCATGCCGAAACTCTTTGGTGTCCTTTCGGATATCGTCGGCATCTCTTCCTATCCTTTCTACCTCATCGTCTTCCTGTTCCTCATGATCTTCATGCATGAATGGGCAGAAAAGATCACCAGATGATGACCAGATCATATCTTCAACAAAAAGAGACTGGATTCCAGCCTCTTTCTTTTGCCGTTTTACAGGATATCGGAGAGCTTCGTCTCTTTGAGAAGCGAGAGCGTTTCACTTCCTGTCAGGATGCGCTCCGGCTCTCCGGTGTTCTCCCTGACAGTACTCTTCAGAGGGATCCACTGTTTTCTGAACTGTTCGGGCGTCAAATCGAAGGCCTCCCGGAAAGCCCGGGTCATGTATTTGAGCTCCGAAAAACCGCTGGCAGACGCGATATCGGAGAGGGTCATCGTCTTGTCTCCGATGAGACGTAAAGCGTGTTCCAGGCGCTTTCCCTTGATGTACTCCTGGAAGGAGATGCCGAAGTGATCACGGAAGATGTGGGAGAGATGGGTGATCGTGATCTCCTCCTGTTCCGCGATATCGGCGAGTCTGATCTGGTTCTGATAGTTCGCTTCGATATAGGAGCTGATCCTGTTGAAACGCCGGTTCAGCTTTTTTCTTTTTGTGTACTCCGCCTCGTTCAGCATCTCCGTCGGGACGTTTCTTATCAGCAGATACAGGATATCCGACATGCGGGTGACACAGGAGAGCTCAAACAGCGGTTCGGCTTTTACGTAGAGTTCCGTAAGATCAAAGATGTCCTGACAGAGCCTTTGGTATTCTTCTTCGGAAAAGAAAGGGCGTATGGATTCCTCCAGAAAGATGATATTGCGTATAGCCGGGTAGTAGTCCCGTAAGAAGTGATTGGACACCTGGACGATGAGACAGACGATCCCCTCCTGGATACAGATGATCTCATGGGTATCGAAGGCATTCACCAGGATGGCATCACCGGGCACGACATGACACTTCTTGTTGCGCACGTTGATCATACCGGTGCCCCGGACGACCAAAAGCAGCTCCATGTCATGATGCATGTGCAGGGAGCGCATGTGGATGTCATTGGCGAGGACGTTGAGTCCCTTGATCTGATCATGGCGTATGATCTCGTATTCGACCATAAGTCCATAATAAGGAATCGGATAAAAAATCGCAAGATTGTCGTCTGATGAACACAGGATGTCTCTTTTAACTGAAAGGGGTTTCTTTTTATGATGAAAGTGAATAGAAGGGAGACTCCTATGTACTATATCGGCATCGATCTGGGCACTTCCGCTGTCAAGCTCCTCCTGGTGAATGAGAAGGGAAAGATCGAAAACAGCGTATCCAGAGAGTATCCTCTCTCCTTCCCTCATCCCGGCTGGTCCGAACAGGAACCATCCGACTGGTGGAAAGCGGTAAAGGAAGGTCTGAAAGATCTGCTTGAAGGTTTTGATAAGGAAGAGGTCAGAGCTATCGGCTGCGGAGGCCAGATGCACGGCCTGGTCGTTCTGGACGAGAATGACCGGGTCATCCGGCCCGCGATCCTGTGGAATGACGGACGGACGGGTGA
>JAFOMB010000051.1 GCA_017419065.1 Erysipelotrichaceae bacterium
GTCATCTACAATGGCAAGACCCTCGCCTACCGTTCCATCATCCGCTATGTCCACACCTTCGCGGAAGTCGATGTCGGAGAGGTCCTCTGCTACGTCAACTCCATGAACTATATCGGTGTCGCCATCAATCAGGGAAACTTCGCCAGCGCCTACAATATCGGCACCAGGGAGCCCTGGCATATCGAATTCATCAAGAGGAAGTAAACTTCCTCTTTTTTACTGCCTGAAAACGATGACTTTTATAGGTAGTAAACTTCCTTTTCCTATATAATGGGACATGTCATGAAAAAGTATATCGGCGTTCTTACTCTGTTAGGCGTTGCGGTCATCTTCGGGATGGCCTTTTCCTTTCAGTCTATCGCCTCTTCCTATCTGAGTCCCTTCTCTTTGAACGGACTCCGCTTTCTCATGGCCGGTATCGTCCTGTCTCCGATCTTTCTGATAAAAGATAATACAGATACCAGGACATTGATCAAGGCCGGGATACTCGACGGGATCCTCCTATTTGGGGCGACCAACCTCCAGCAGACTGCCATCGAAGTGACCTCTGCCGGAAAGGCCGGTTTCCTGACAGCGATGTATATCGTCCTGGTCCCGGTGTTCGCCTTCCTGTTCCTGAAGAGAAAACTTCACCTGCACGTGATCATCTCTGTACTGTTAAGTCTTGTGGGACTCTATCTCCTGTGCGGTCTTTCCCTCAGCGATCTGCAGCTCAGGGTCTCCGATCTCTTCCTGATCGGCTGTGCCATGATCTTCGCCATCCAGATCCTGGTCGTCGAACACTATGTCGACAAAGTCCATCCGATCAAGATGTCTACTCTGGCCTTCCTGGTCGCCGGAGTACTATGTATCCCCTTCGTTCTCGTAAAGGAAACTATCACCATGGACGCCTTCCTCAAGGCCCTTCCATCGCTCTTATATCTCTCCCTGGCTTCTACCTGTCTGGGCTATACCTTCCAGGCTGTCGGTCAGAAGCTCGTCGATGCGACGCCGGCTGCCTTACTGATGTCCTTAGAGTCGGTCTTCTCCGCTGTAGGAGGCTATCTTCTCTTACACCAGGTGTTAAGCACAAGAGAGCTCCTAGGAGCTGTGGTCATGTTTACGGCTGTCATACTCTGTCAGCTTCCCATCCCCTATAAGAAAGGTAAATGACTATGAAACTGATCTTTATCCGTCACGCTGATCCTGACTATTCCATCGATTCCCTGACAGAGACAGGCTTTTTAGAAGCAGAAGCCTTGGCACCGAGAGTTGAAAAGATGAAAGGCGATCACTTCTATGTCTCTCCTTTAGGAAGAGCGAAGAAGACCTGTGAGATCGCCATGAAAAATATGAATGAAGAGGTCATCACTCTGGACTGGCTCAAAGAGTTTCCGGCCAAGGCCAGACGTCCGGAAGATCCGGATCACGATCGCTGCTGCTGGGACTGGCTGCCGTCGATCTGGGCCCATCAGGAGGCTTTCTATGATGAGAGGACCTTTGCGGATCATCCGGTCATGGAGAAAGCCCATGTAAGGGAGATCTATGAGGATGTCATCAAAAACTTCGATGCCTTCTTAAGAGAGCACGGCTACAGGAAAGACGGAAAGATTTTCAGAGTGGAACAGGGAAATCACGATACCCTCGTCTTCTTCTGCCACTTCGGGATCGAATGCGTCTTCCTCTCCTATCTCATCAACTGTTCGCCGATGCTGCTGTGGCATGGCTTTGTGGCTGCTCCTTCCTCTGTCACAGAAGTCTATACCGAGGAACGGGAAGAAGGCATCGCCGCCTTCCGTATCACTTCCTTCGGGGATACTTCCCACTTATATGCCAAAGACATGGAACCGTCCCTCTCTGCCCGCTTCTGCGAGTGCTATGAAGACGATACGAGACATTTATAAAGCTGTCTTCCGACAGCTTTTCTATAACTTCTTTTCCGGGTAGGTGAGCTCCCATATCGCGATCCCGTACATCAGCATCGCTCCATAATAGATGAGCAAAGCTGCTGTCTTCATGAGGATATTTCCGCTTACGACGATATTGACGATGAGGAAGATGTCCGATACCGCAAAGACGGCAGCGGACACAAAGATGATCTTCGGAAGATGGGTGGAGAAGACCACAGTCGAGACGAGGATGGCGATGTAGATCATTCCCGGTATCAGTAAAGACGGGGACGGGAATTTCTCCTTCAATAAGAACAGGACCCCGTCTAAGAGGACTGTGATGATGAGCCAGACCAGGATCTGTTTCCGGGACGGTCTTTTTTCTCTGATAAAGGCAATATCATAAAGCAGATGACCGATCCCGAACAGAGCTGCCCCCGCAATCATACTCAGATTGATGGAGACGTCAGCCAGAAGGCCCGTGATCAGGGCGATGACGATCAGGAGATCGAATCTGTTCTTCTCCATCAGATATCCTTTTAAGCCGAGGACGACAGAAGGAAGGGAAGCACAGAACTTCAATACCGCTGCCCCGAAAAGATCCTCCGGATAGGCACCCTGGTAAAAGCGCACAGAGATCCCGTATACCATCGTGATCATCACAAAAAAGAGATAGAGGACCGTCCTGTCCTTCTTCTCTTCTATCACTCTATCCATATATTTCCAGCACGCTGCCATCGCCAGCAGGACTGCCAATAGTTCCAGAAATACGATCATCGCTTCATCTCCTGTTCTCTATTCATTAAAGCACAGAACAAAGATGAAGTGCTATCTGTCTTCTCTCAAGGAGCCTATCTCTACAGCAGTCTCTCTTCGAAGGTCATAGATCTCTTTATCATTCCCGGGGATCCTCTTATAGTATCCGAACAGTCCCAGATAGAGACATTCTTCATCTTCTCCCAGTCCGTAATACGGGGAAGGCGAATCTGCCGTCGCTTCATTTACGATATAATTGCCGGTACCGTTCGGATCTGTGACGATGAGATACGTTCTTGTTTCCCCGTTCGAGTAATCAAAACAGTAGGCGGTTTCTTTCCCTTCTAAATCATAGAGAGTGCGAACAGCGATCAGCCCCTGATCCTTCCAGGCTTCTATTCCCGATTCCTTTTGAGCCCATACGAAGATCTCAGCTGCTTCTTTGACGGCTTCATCGACATCGAACGTGTTCTCATACTCATATTCAAAGAGATTGCCATTGCCATCTTCCAGATAGAGACAGTGGTATCCCTCTTCCGGTATCTCATCGATCACCTCTTCTCCTTCATAAACGGTATAGGAAGAAAAGTCGATGTCCCCCGAAAGAGGGAAGACAGCATTGTGATTGACAGAGGTCTTTTTGTCTCCTTCGATCAGGATATCCTCATCCTGATAATGAATAGGACGAAGATAGCGAAGCGAACCATCTGACAGCGAATAAACAGGGATCTTTTCTTTAAATGTTTCCTGTAAGAAAGACAGGAGCGCGGGGCTTTCTCCATAGAAATAGAGTTCTCTGTCGTCTTCCCCTATTGAAACTTCCAAAGCCAGGGAACACATGTTTCGAAGCACGATCTCACCCTCTTTGAAAGAAAGAGTTATCGAAGCGTTTCTCAGCAGGGACACAGGATCATCCTGCTGACATTCATCCAGAGCTTTACAGCACTCTGTCTTTGATTTGTCATAGGTGACAGGGATCTTCGAGAGTTCATTGAGAAATGATTCCTTTTTCTCTTTACTCAGGATAGAGAAATGACATAAACCTATGGAAGGATTGTCAAAGATATCTCCTTCAATGGAGTCGATCTGTTTCCCGTAAAGATCCCCTATCGTTTCTACGGCATTGGGAAAGGAGACCTCTTCCTTTTCGGAACAGGAAGTCAGTGAAAAAACAGTAAACAGCGCCAGAACAGGCAGAAGGATCTTTGATGATCTCATAACAGTCTCCTTTCTGTGGTGAATCGTTTTTAAGTTCTCTATCCTTCCGTCTTCTTCAAATATCTTTCAATGATCTTCCGATAGACCTTCTCGATGTTTTCGCCGTCCTTTTCTTCATCTCCTGTCTCTTTTCCGGACAACTGGGAATCGAGGACTCTTCCATTCACGATAGAGAAGAGATGGGGAGTATAGACTTCCTTCTCGTGGGTATCAGGATCTGTGGCGAGATAAGGATAGAAGTATTCCTTGATCAAATCGACTTCCTCATCGTCGATCGGATAGGGATTATCTTCAGGATAGTCAGCACTGATATAGTAGATAGTCACTCCTTCTTCCAAGGCGATCTTATTGAGATGTCTCATGAAGAGTTGACAGTGCTGACACCAGGTAGCGGAAATGATGAAGATCCCGTTCCCCTTCTCATCGATACATCTTATTAATTCCGACACAGTCGTTCCTTCAAAACAGTGCTCCGTACTTCTTATCCCCTGATATCCCGACATATCGACAGGAAA
>JAFOMB010000052.1 GCA_017419065.1 Erysipelotrichaceae bacterium
CATCTTCTTGAGAGAAGTATAGTGATCCGCTAAAGCGCTATAGTCGACTTCTCTGACACGGAGAGTCTGATTGAGGACCTTGACTTCATCGAAGATGACCTTGTAGGCATTCGGCGTATTCAGGTCGTCATTCATGGCTTCCAGGAATGCCGGATAGAGCTCATCCAGATTTCCTTCGAGGCTCTTATCGTTGGTGAGAGCCTTGACTTCGCACTGCTTCAAGACAGCCGAGATCCTTTCGATCTCCTTCTTGGCCGCTTCGATGGTCTCCGGAGAATAGTTGAGGACATCTCTATAGTTGACAGAAAGAAGCAGCCATCTCGTCACATTGAAGCCGAGTTCTTTGATGACGTCTTTGGCCAGTTCGATGTTGCCTAAGGACTTGGACATCTTTCCGCCGTTCAGGTTCAGCATCCCGTTGTGGACCCAGTAGTTGGCTAAGCCGTGGTGATGGACGGCTTCCGACTGCGCCACTTCGTTTTCGTGGTGCGGGAAGCGCAGGTCCTTGCCGCCGCCGTGGATGTCGATCGGACCGTCGCCGAACTCGTCATTGATCATGACGACGCATTCCGTATGCCAGCCCGGTCTTCCCAGACCCCAAGGGGAATCCCACTTGATGCCTTCCTCGGTCTTCTTCCATAAAGTGAAATCTAAAGGATTCTTCTTTTTCCCGTTGTCGATCTCTCTGTCGGAAGCGCCCGCATGGAGTTCTTCCAGGTTCTGATGAGAGAGGGAACCATAGCCCGGTACACTGTCGACGGAGAAATAGACTTCACCGTCCGCCACATAGGCATTGCCGTTTTTGACCAGTTTATCGATGAAGGAGATCATCTGATCCATGGTCTCGGTGACTCTCGGTGTCGCATCCAAAGGTTCCACATGGAGGTCTCTTCTTACCGCGTTGTAGGCATCGATATAGCGCTCGGCGATCTCATTCTCCGAGACGCCTTCCTCTTTGGCCTTATTGATGATCTTGTCATCGACATCGGTAAAGTTGGAGACGAATTTGACTTTGTAGCCATCGGCTTCCAGGACTCTTCTCAGTGTATCGAACACGACGATCGGACGGGCATTGCCGATATGCGCATGGTTGTATACGGTAGGACCGCAGACATACATGTTGACTTTGCCTTCTTCGATCGGCTTGAATTCTTCTACTTTCAGTGTCTTCGTGTTATACAGTTTCATTCTCTTCACCCCTCAGATAAAATTGATAGATACTCTCCCGGATCCGTATCCAGGTCTTCATGTCCTTTGATGTCACGAGATCTTCTCCGGAAACTCTTCCGTCTTTGATCATCGCGATCAGTTCTTCGTCTGTATGCATGAGCCCGTCTTTGCGGAGCTTCCACACCTTATTCTTCTCCATTCGGCACCACCTTGCAATAGGAATATGTGATCTGACGCTGCTGCAGTTCAGATTTCCGTATCGATTCGTGTTCATAGATACCGCTGACACCTGTCACGATGGCTTCCTCGCCTTCACAGATCTCTTCGGTCTCAACACGGGTAAGTCTCGTGATGTCGTAGTCAAGACCCTTGAGATAGGCTTCAAAGTTCGTCACGGTCTTGCCGATGAGCTCATCGAGGGTAAAGACATCTTCCTGCGGAGGAACGTATGGGACATAGGTGAAGTTATAGACTAGAGGCGCGGAGTCCTCATAGTCATCTTCTCCCTTGGTGATGATCGTCAGTGTATAGGAGGCCTGTTCCGTGAAGTTGTCCGCACTGAAGGAGACTTCCTCGTTCCTGATGTACTGCGATAAGCCGATGCCCGCATCGATGGAGACGACATAGCCGGAGGCATTGGCCACCGGATCAAAGCGCACCGTGACCGCATCTTCGCTCATATTCAGATTGACACCGCTGACCTGAGCCAGGGTCGTCTTGAGAGATTCGCTTTTTTCAAACTGGTGATAGGTATTCTTTCCGATCCCGTAGATCTTCTCGCCGTCAAAGGCGATCAGGTATTCGTCATCGGCGTCGATGGCCTTGATATTCTCCCAGCTTTCCACTTCCGTACGGATGATGTAGCTGTCGATATCGATATGGACCTTTCCGTTTGAATCCAGACCGGCGATGAAGTTGTTGCCGCAGGCGACATCGACGATATCGCTCCAGGTCTCCGCTTCAAAGAAGGAACGGTTCTTTGCGTAGTAGCGGACACTGCCGTCTTCTCTGACGATGACGGTATTCTCGCTGCTGCTGGCGATGTCCCGGATATCCGTGAAGTTCTTGAACATCGAAGCCCCGAAGAAATCCCCGGAGGAGAAGATCTTGCCGTCCCGGCTGATGGCGATGGAACCTTTGTCCGAAGCATAGACTCTCTCGATATTCGAGACAGAGGAGATCTCGCACTGGCCGTTGCTGTCATCCCCGATGCACATCACCCGTCCCCGGCTGTCCACGGCCACAAGGTGGCTCTCTCCGGCCGCGATATCCGTGATGTTCTTCCAGGAAGAGATCTCTTCGATCATCTTCGGTGTCATGCCGCCATAGGTAGCCAGTCTTCCTTCACTGCCTAGCACCACGGTGAATCCCTGGCCTTCCGCGACCTTCAGGATCCCGCTTTCCGGTAATCCTTCCAGCTGTCCGTAGCTGTCATCTCCGCTTCCCTTCACACTGCCGTCATCCATGATCCAGACGACACTGCTTTCCGAGACGGAGAGGCGGTTTCTATCCTGCAGTTCTAAGGAATCCGGATCCTTGACTGGTCTTCTCATGATGGAAAGACCGATGAGGATGGAAACCAGCAGGAAAGCACCTATGAATACATACGGATACTTCTTCAACAGATTCCATGTCCTTGTCCATACGGTCTTCTTCGGGATGAAGTACTTCAGGTTCAGTTCATCGGTATCGGTACTGGAAACGCTCTTGAGTTCGATCTCTTCACTGTTCCGAAAGAGATCATCGATGGAGACATGGTAAAAAGCGGAGAGCTTTTTCATCTGCGCATAGTTGAGCACTGCTCTTCCGTTTTCATAAGCCATATACTCTAAAGCATCGATCCCCAGTACTTCGGCGATCTGTCCCTGAGAGTAGTTATAATGCTTTCTGAGCCTGACAAGTTTTCCCGGGAGATGATTCACGCCCTTATTTTAGCACGGACAGAAAGAAGACTCCACAGACCCTTTAAAATTCATCTTGAATTAATCAAAGGGTTATGTTAGTATAATTAAGCAATGTGCCCGAATAGCTCAGTCGGTAGAGCATCCGGCTGTTAACCGGCAGGTCACAGGTTCGAGTCCTGTTTCGGGCGCCATTGTCGGCGAGTTGGTGAAGCGGCTTAACACACCGCCCTTTCACGGCGGCATTCACGGGTTCGAATCCCGTACTCGTCACCATCTCTGATCCCTTAGCTCAGCTGGCAGAGCAACTGACTCTTAATCAGTGGGTCCAGGGTTCGAATCCCTGAGGGATCACCATGGGAAATGAAGAGCACTCCGGTGCTCTTTTTTTATGTCTATACATGATACAATCTAGGTGACAGGAAAAAGTTAAAGGAGGAATACATTTATGAAGAAGTTTTTTGTCGTACTCTTATGCCTTCTCCTGCTGGCAGGATGTGGAAAGAAGGAGGAGCCAAAACCGGATACACCGTCTCAAAACGGCGGAGGAAACAGTGCTCCTGCCGATAAGAAAGAAGAAACGGAAGAACCGGATAAGTCCACGAAGTTTGAAGTGACGGTCCATGAAGACACGATTAAAAAGGAAGCGGATGACGGAAAGGGAGAGACAGAGCGCGTCGATCTCAAACAGGTGCGCATCGAATTCTCCAGGCTGCCGAAGAACGCGGAAGAGCTCGCTTCTGTTGACAGATCCGGTGATAATGGAAGATTCCTGACGATGGCCCTGCTGATCGCTGCCTATAAGGCCTGGACACCGGAGAATGAGACGACCTGCGAAGAGATGATGAAAGCCCTCATGAACTCGCCGTCCATGCCGGATACCTATACGAATTATACGAAATCCTTTGTGAAGGAGAGGATGATGCAGAATGAAAAGTGGGACTATATCGCCGATGCCTACTTTGACGGATCGACCCCGGAAAACGGCTATGTCCCGGATGAACCTCTCTCTATCACACTAAGGGAATATCCGTATCTCCCTCAGACTTCCACGATCTCCGGTACGGAACTTTTAGTAGACAAGATCGTCACGGACTTCAAGGGAGCGGATACCGAGAGGATGGTCTCCGTGTATGAAGATCCGAAGGACGGTCTCTGGTATATCTTCTCCGACAGCTACGGACCGCTGCTGGCGGATGTGAAGACACCGGAGAGATACAAGTAAAGCAAAGCCGGCAGTTCAAGCTGCCGGCTTTTTCTATACCTTCTCTATGATCTCTACCATGGTCTCTATCGCTTCATCGGCTTCCGGGATCGGATAAGCCGGATAGACGTGATCGAGACCTTCGCCTATATGAAGATCACACGGGATCTTCTTTTCTTTACATAACTCATAGAACTTCACGATGTCGGGATAGAAGAATTCGTGGGTCCCGGTAAAAAGACTCACATCTCTGATCCCTTCCAGATCGCCATAGATCGGAGACAGGCGGTAGTCCCTCAGATCTGTCCCATTGGCCCAGAAGCGGGCATCGACAGACAGATCGTCGTATTTGAGTGTCGGATCGACCGGGATGTATTTTTCGATCTCCGGGTTGTCCATCACGAGATCGACCCAGGGAGACATCAGGATGAGCTTCTCCGGGGTCTTCAATCCCAGGGTGTGGAAGTACATCGCAAGGCCTAAGGCCAGTCCTCCTCCGGCGGAATCCCCCATCAGGATGATCTTCTTGTCCGGGTAGTATTCCAGCACTTTCCTGTAGAAGACTTCCATCTTCTGATAACAGTCTTCATAGTCCGCAAAAGGCGCTAACGGATACTCCGGGATGATGAAAGGCACATCGGCCCTGGAGGTGATCTTGTCCAGCATCAGCCAGTGGAACGGCAGCATCTCTTTGACATAGGCGCCTCCATGGAGGTAGATGATGAGCTTGTCACTCTGACTTTCCACATTCATATAGAAGAGATGCATGTCTCTGGAGACGATATCGTCGATCTTTCCCCTGTCCTTTATCTTGACCAAAAGAGGAAGATCGTATTTCTTCTTTCCCTTCATCTTCCTAAAGCGGAGTATGACTTCACTCATCGTCTTTCCTTTGGGAACGATCGCCCTTCTGGCGATCTTTTCCAGGATGACAGCCTGTTTTGATTTTTCCATCATTCCTATCTTACTACAAAAAAGAACAGGTCATATGACCTGTTCTGTCTTAGAGGTACTTGCAGTCAGAGATCTTTCTCTTGACGCCGTTCAGGATGACATAGCCGTCTTCCGGATCTTCGTGAACGATATAGCGTCTGCCGAATTCACTGTTCTCCTCGTGGTCATGGCCGTATCTATCGCAGGTGAGATCCTGCTCCTTCGGGACTCTGTGTCCGTCGGAAGAGACCGGTCCTCTCCGCAGGAAGGAAGGATTTTTGGCTTTGATGATCTCAACGAAGGCGAATATCCAGATGGCGAATATGAGTATCGGGAATATCGTGAATAACACTTCCATTACTCACTCACCCCGTCTTTGACCGCCTGGACAAGTCCTGTCACAGAAGCGATCTCGGAAGGAATGATGATCTTGGTAGCCTGGCCGTCTGCCGCTTTCTCAAAGGCTTCGATACTCTTGAGCTTGAGGACAGCGTCATTGAGTTCGACCGACTTGATCATTGCCAGACCTTCCGCAGTGGCCTTCTGGACCTGACGGATGGCTTCAGCCTTACCTTCAGCTTCACGGATCTCTTTTTCCTTCTGGGCTTCTGCCGCCAGGATCGTGGCCTGCTTGGCAGCTTCCGCATTCAGGACAGCGGATTCCTTCTTACCTTCCGCTTCCAGGATCATGGACTGCTTGGAGCCTTCAGCTGTTAAGATGGCCGCTCTTTTTTCACGTTCTGCCTTCATCTGCTTCTCCATGGCTTCACGGATAGCGGTAGGCGGTGTGATCGTCTTGACTTCAACACGGGTACAGCGGATGCCCCATGGGTCTGTGGCCTTATCGACTGTCGACAGCATGATGCCGTTGATCTTCTCACGGCTGGTCAGTGTTTCATCGAGTTCCATATCACCGATGATGTTTCTCAGGGTGGTCGCTGTCAGATTCTCCATCGCCATGATCGGATTCTCGACACCGTAGGCATATAAACGGGAATCGATGATCTTGAAGTAGACGACAGAGTCGATCTGCATCGTGACGTTATCCTTGGTGATGACCGGCTGAGGTGCGAAGTCCGCGACCTGTTCCTTCATCAGGACCTTACGGGTGACATTGTCGATGAGCGGGACCTTGAAGTGGATGCCCGCCTTCCAGGAGCGGTAGTATTTACCGAGTCTTTCGACGACGTATTCGCTTTCCTGCGGTACGATGTTGACACATAAGAGCAGGATGGCGACGATGACCGCTACAGCGATCAGAATTCTAACGATTACAGGGATCATAGTCATAACCTCCTTTGGGATAATTCGATTATATCATGAGTTCATATGACTGTCAAACGACAGCCCTTTAAGGATATCCGGCAGTTCTTTTAAGGACGAAATGGCGATATCGGCCTGTAAGACATCCGCAGGAATGATGCGGGTCAGACCGACTGTGAGGATGCCGGCGCCTTTGGCCGCTTCCACGCCGCCCGGAGAATCTTCAATGACGACCGCTTCTTTCTTTTCCAGAGAACTTCTTCTTAATAGGACGCGGTATAATTCCGGATCCGGTTTCCGGACCATGACATCAGGATCCTGTCCTGAGAGGATATCTTCAAAGTAGGAGCCTATCCCCATCTTCTCTAAGGCGTATTCGATGAGGTCTCTTTTTGTATTGGTGCAGAGATAAAGACGGAGACCTTCCTTTTTGAGTTCATTCAGACAGTCGATGACATCTTCATACATGAAGTGGCCGGCTTCCTCCGTAAACATCTCTTCGTTCATCTTCCGGAATTCCTTCCGAAGCGATTCGCCGTCAATGTCATAGCCGTATTTCTCATTCAGATATTCCGAACGCAGGATGGTACCTTTGCCTACAAGAAAAGGCTCATCCTCCTTGTAGAAGGTAAAGCCTGTTCTTTCGATCAGTTTCTTATAATTCCGTAAATATCCCTCTTCGGTCTTGGCAAGCGTCCCGTCAAAGTCGAAGAAGACGGCCTTTAACATATGACAGAGCCCTTCGGCATGGATGTCGTGAGCAGTTCCACTTCCTCGCTGCCGTCTTCCTTCGTATGAAGAGCTGTCAGCAGCATGCCGTTGGACTCTTCCCCGCGGATCTTTCTCGGCTTGAGGTTGAGGACGGCGATGACATTCTTTCCTACGAGGTCTTCCGGCTTGTAGAAGGCAGCCAGACCCGAGCAGATCTGTCTTACCTCGCCGCCGAAGTCGACTTCGAAGATCAGGATCTTATCGGCATTCGGATGTTTCCTGCAGGAGAGGACTTCCCCTGAGAGCATCTCAACCTTCTCAAAGTCCGGGAATTCGATCTCGGCCTTGTGTTCGATCTTTTTGATGCCGTTCTTCTCATCGAGGTAGGCGTGGACTTCTTCCATCGTCTTTTCTTCATCGAGTCTGGAGAAGAGCTGTTCCGGCTTTTCGGTGACCTTATTGCCTTCCAAGCCGCCCCAGGTGAGGATGGAGTCGTAGTCGGTAGCCTTTGTATTGAGCTGTGTGAAGACCTTCTCCGCTGTCTCCGGCATGAACGGGCTCATGAGGACAGAGGCGATACGGATGCCTTCCAAGAGGTTGTATAACACCGTGGACAGACGGGCCTTCTGAGCTTCGTCTTTCGCAAGAGCCCAAGGCGTAGTTTCATCGATGTACTTGTTTAAACGTCTGAGGAGATCGATGATGGCTTCAATGGCGTCTGCGACACGCAGTTCATCCATCTTGGCATCGACCTTGAGGACAGTCTCCTTCGCGAAGCTCTTCAGTTCTTCATCGAGTTCTGTCTCAGCTTTTTCATTCAGCAGTGTACCGCCGAAGTACTTGTTGGTCATGGCTATCGTTCTGTTGACGAGGTTTCCATAGACATTGGCTAAGTCAGAGTTGACTCTTTCAATGACCAGTTCCCAGGTGATGGAACCGTCCTGGGCAAACGGCATCTCATGTAAGGAGAAGTAGCGGACCGCATCGACACCGAAGAACTTCACCAGATCATCGGCATAGATCGCATTGCCTCTGGACTTGGAGATCTTGTCTTCCCCTACCAGCATCCACGGATGACCGAAGACCTGCTTCGGCAGTTCTACATCCAAAGCCATCAGCATGATCGGCCAGTAGATGGTATGGAAACGGATGATGTCCTTGCCGATGAGGTGGAGATCAGCCGGCCAGTACTTCTTGAAGAGATCGCTGGAATTGCCATCCGCGTCAAAACCGATACCGGTGATGTAGTTGCTTAAGGCATCGATCCAGACATAGACGACATGCTTATCATCGAAGTCTACCGGGATACCCCATTTGAAAGAAGTACGGGAGACACAGAGGTCCTGTAATCCCGGCTTCAGGAAGTTGTTCAGCATCTCGTTCTTACGGGATTCCGGCTGAATGAATTCCGGGTGTTCCTCAATGTGCTTGATGAGTCTGTCTGCGTATTTGGACATGCGGAAGAAGTAGGACTCTTCCTTTTCCCTGTGGACTTCTCTGCCGCAGTCCGGGCACTTGCCGTCTACCAGCTGGGCATCTGTCCAGAAGGATTCACACGGTGTGCAGTACCATCCCTCGTATTCGGACTTGTAGATATCGCCCTTCTGATAGAGCTTCTTGAAGATCTTCTGGACCTGCTTCTCATGATAGTCATCGGTCGTACGGATGAACTTGTCATAGGAAGTGTTCATGAGATCCCAGATCTCCTTGATGACACCGGCTGTCTGATCGACATAGGCCTTCGGTGTCAGCCCGGCTTCTTTGGCCTTTCCTTCGATCTTCTGACCGTGTTCATCTGTACCGGTCTGGAAGAAGACGTCATAGCCCGTCATTCTCTTGTAGCGGGCGATCGCATCCGCCATGATGATCTCATAGGTGTTGCCGATATGCGGTTTGGCAGACGCATAGGCGATAGCTGTCGTAATGTAATACTTTCCTTTGTTTTCCATGTCTTCCTCCTGAAAAATAAAAGGTGATTCCAAGGTCGCTGATGCGAGGTACCACCTTCACTTATTACTTGATCCTTTAACGCAGGCATACGCCGCAGCCTTATCCGCTGCGGAGTTCCGGATCCATCCAGATATCCTCTCCCGTTCCCCTTTCACCAGTACAGGGACTCTCTAGGCGTTTTGAAGATATCCTCTATCCTTCATCACTGTCGCTCTTATTATAATCAAGTCTTTTCTCTGAGACAAGTTTCTTTACAAGGATCAGCACCAGGATCCCAAAGACAGCTCCCAGAGAATCGATCAGGATGTCCAAGAGACCGAAGGCCCTTTCCGAAACGAAGAGCTGATGGACCTCATCGGACACCGCATAGAGGGAAGAAAGCAGAAGGGACAGGCCTGCCGCATTCTTTTTATATTCCGAGATGTTGAGATGCATCAGGATACCCAGTAAGGCATATTCGCAGAAGTGGGCCGCCTTGCGGATATAGACGCCATAGCGGCGAAGGAAGCGTAATAAGGATAAGGGTCCCTTATAGAGAAAGTAGAAAGGCGATAAGAGAGAATCGGAGAGTTCCTCTGAGGTCTCGCCGTTCTGCGAAGAAAAATAGAAGATGACGCCCATCCAGAACAAAAGAAGCAGGAATTTTATGATCCGTCTCCTGTTCATTTTCTTCTCCCCGATAACAGTAATGCCGCAGAGATATCCCCGGTGACATTGAGACTCGTGTACAGCATGTCCAGGATCTTATAGATGCCGCTGTAGAAACCGATGAAGCCTAACGGGATCCCCAGCATCTCCAGATAGGTCGCCCCGATCACGACACCGCCGTTCGGGATGCCCGGAGCCGACATGATTAAGATGAGGGACGAAAGGACCATCATCAGATACAGGGAGAACGTGATCTCCACCCCGTATAACTTCGCGCAGAAGATCCCCAGTAAGGAGAAGGAGACGGCACCGCCGCACATGTGGATGGTGCAGCCCAGCGGGATCACACTGTCACAAAGCCTCTCGTCCAGGCCGAGATCTTCCTTGCATAAACGGAGGGTATGAGGAAGCGTAGCCGCGCTTGAACAGGTCGAGATAGTCAGAAGCCAGATCTTATAGACCTTTCTGATGTATTCCAGCGGACTGATGCCGCAGAAAAGCGTGACCGGAAGGATCATGATGACGATCAGAACCAGGAGTCCGGAGATATAGGCGCTTAAGATATAACGGAGTCCCATGAAGAGCGCTCCCTGATAGGAGGCTGCTGTATTGGCCATGAGGGCGAAGACCGCCAGAGGTGTGACAACCATAAAGCCGCTTAACACCTTCATGATCAGATCTCTTCCCTTGATCAGATAGGAGGAGACTTTCTCCAGTTTCAGGACCTGGAAGACTTTCCCCAGGCCGAAGGAGAGGATGATCACAAAGAAGAGGTACTTTCCCTGGAAGATGGACAGGAGGTCTTTCGGAAACAGGTTCAGGAAGATCCCGGTGATGCCGATGGAAGCAGTAGAGCCGTTCCAGCTGCTGTCCTCAAAGCGGAATCCGGAAGAGGGATCCAGGATAAGAGTGACCAGGGAAGATAAGAGGAAGGAAGATAAGAAGGTCACGATGAATAAGAGTACCGCCCTTCTCACCAGGTGATCGCCATGGTCTTTCGAGAGATAGGCACTGGAGAAGATCGAGGTGAAGATGACCGGGGCGATCATGAACTTCAGGATGGTGATATAGAGATCACCGAGGAAGGAGATCTTCCCGGCAGCCTCAGGAAAAAGACTTCCAAAGAGGAAGCCCGCAATGAGACAGATGAGAGTGAGCAGACTAACGCCCTTCTTCATGGCGTTTCAGTCTCTCCATGATCTTCTGACTGTTTTGTATCGTTCCCAGTCCGCTTACCCGGAAATAGCCGTCTCCTCTTCTTCCGAAGATGATGCCCGGAACGATGATGATATCCATCTCCTTTAAAAACCAGTCGAAGCACTCCCAGGAACCCATGTCCTTCGGACAGCGTATCCAGAGATATGGCGCATCGATGCCGCCGTGTACTTCATAGCCGAGCTCCACAAAAGATTCCCGGAGGTAGGAGATGTTTTCGTGATAGTGTCTTATGTTTTCCTGTATCAGTCTCTGGCTTTCCGGAAGGAAGACAGCTTCCGCTCCCTTCTGGGCGATATAGGAAGCGC
Organism: Erysipelotrichaceae bacterium; assembly: GCA_017419065.1. Taxonomy (GTDB): domain Bacteria; phylum Bacillota_I; class Bacilli_A; order Erysipelotrichales; family Erysipelotrichaceae; genus Colivicinus. Next base: position 11,304 of record JAFOMB010000052.1, read on the forward strand.
CGTTGAAGCGGTTGATGGTCCGCTCCTTCCAGTACTTCGTATCGATCGCCTTCGGCAGGACGTAGTAGGAACAGCGTAAGCCTGTAAAGGAAGCGACTTTGGAGAAGGAACGCAGTTCTACCGCGCATTCCTTCGCGCCTTCTATTTCATAGATGCTTTTTGGGACATCGCTCTGGATGAAGCAGGCATAGACGTTGTCATAGACGATGACAGCTTTTTCTTTTAAAGCGTAATTGACCCATCTTTGAAGATCCTCACGGGAATAGGCATTTCCGCAGGGATTGGATGGGGAACAGATGTAGATGATGTCATAGTGTTCTTCCGGGATCTCCATCACGAAGTTCTCGTCGAGAGGTGCCTCATAGACCCTTCTCGAAAGAGCGAGGGCGCCGTTGCGGTAGATCGGATACATCGGATCGCCTACGAGGACTTTCGCTTCCGGAGAGAAGAGTTCCAGGATACTCGTGGAATCAGTCTTGGTGCCGTCTGAGACAAAGATCTCGTCCCTGGTGAAACCGAAAGAACTGTATTCATGGTCCAGGATCGTCTGTCTCAGGGAATCGATCCCGTAATAGGAACCGTAACCGGAGAAGTGTTCCATATCCGAGAGCTCATCGACAGCCTTATGCATGGCTTCAATGACCGGCGGAACGATCGGACAGGAGACATCCCCGATGCCAAGTGAAAGAACATCCTTTTCAGGATGTGCTTCTTTATATTCTCTGACTAGTCTGGAGGCCTTGGAGAAGGTATTCTCTTCCTCGATCTCCAGTAATGACGGATTGATCATGATCCTCCTAGATCTGCGATTTCAGATAGCTGAACAGGAAGTCATTGATCTCCCCGTCCATGACTTTATTGACATTGCCTTCTTCATAACCCGTACGGTGGTCTTTGACCAGGGTATACGGGCAGAAGATATAGGAGCGGATCTGGGAGCCCCATTCGATCTTCTTCTGATCGCCCTTGAGAGCTGCCTTTTCCTTTTCTCTTTCTTCGATGGCCCGCTGATAGAG
>JAFOMB010000053.1 GCA_017419065.1 Erysipelotrichaceae bacterium
AGCGGGCGTTTGGGTGACTTCCGACAATGCCTCTGATCTTTCCGTCATCGACGGCGTCACCGGTACGGCGAGCTTTGACGGCACAACAAACACGCTGAACCTCGAAGATGCGACAATCACCGGAGGATACGGAACAGAAGAGCTAGGCGGTGCTGTCGTGTATACAGGGGCTGATCCTTTCCACATCATCGCATCCGGTACGAATACCATTACCGGTGATGAGAGAACATATTACAGCGCAGGCATTTATATCGGCAATCCTGAAGATCAGAACAACAGCGCCGGATTAGACTGTGATTTCGATCTGATTCTTGCGGATGGATCGGTCCTGAATGTGAGCGGAGGGCCGGCAAAAGGATATACATACTCGGCCAGTCACGGTATCGGTCAATTCACATATGGAGGTTTTGCCGTTTCCGGAGCAGGAACACTGAACGCGAATGGCACAGATGCACCTTACACTTACGGTATTCTCACGAACGGAGTATGGGGTGGTACCAAAGAATTCGCGATAAGCGAAGGTGTCACAGTCAATGCGACCGCCGGAGAGACACAGTCTGGCAGTATAGGTATCGCAACGGGATACTTGCTTCTGAACGTAACCGGAAACAGCAGCATTACGGCTTTTGCAGGAAGCGCGGATGCTTACAGTTACGGGATCGAAGCCTTTGCCCCGGTCACCATTGATACGACCGGTACCGTTACTGCTTCCGGGAATGATGCCCGGATTCACGAATGGGCCGGCTCTTATGGGATCAACGCTCCATACGGGATCACCATCAACAAGGGTACGGTAACAGCAACCGCAGCAAGCGCGGGCGTTGAAGAAAACTACAGTTACGGAATAAGATCAAACAATGGCAAAATCATGATCAACGGAGGGACTGTCACGGCTCTTACTACTTCCAAAATCGGGAGTTATGCGGCACTTAATTATCCTCCGATACTTGGCGAAGGCCTTATTGCCGGAGGAAGCGTCAATGCGGACGGCAAAAATGCGGTAGCGTACAATGCGGAGGATAACGCGACATATACGTGGTTCCGTACGCCGTTCGTGCAATATAAAGTCACCTTCGATATGCAGGGTCACGGTGCAGCGATCGACACACAGGATGTCACAGCAGGATATAAGGCAGAACGTCCTGAAGATCCGACGGAAGAAGGCTACACCTTCAAAGGCTGGTATCTCAATGACACGGAGTATGACTTCGAAACTCCGGTCACTTCCGATCTCACCCTGAAAGCGAAGTGGGAACCGGTCTATCACTATCTCACGTTCACCGTGGACGGAGAAAACTACGCGAATATGATGGTCGAGTACGGATATCCGGCTATGCCGCTTGATGATCCGGTAAAGGAAGGATATACCTTCATCGGCTGGTATGAAGGAGATACGAAGTTCGACTTCGATACCCCGATCAAAAAAGACTACGATCTGGAAGCCCGGTGGGAAAAGAACCCGGAACCTGCTCCTACCCACGATGTCATCCGTCTTTCCGGCAAGACCCGTTATGAGACTTCCCTCAAGGCAGCGGATGAACTCAAGCTCATACTGGGAACAGACAAGTTCGACAATATCGTATTGGCTACCGGAAAAGATTTCGCCGATGCCCTGGGCGGAGGTTACCTGGCGGCCAGAAAGAACGCTCCGATCCTGCTCACCAACGACAAGAACGCAGCTGCAGTCAATGAATACATCAACGCCAACCTGAAGGACGGAGGAACCGTCTATGTCCTGGGTGGAGAAGGAGCGGTCTCCGAAGCGGCTTTAGCCGGTATCAATGGCAAGGTAGAGAGACTTTCCGGGAAATCCCGTTATGAGACCAATCTGGCGATCTTAAACGAAGCAGGTGTCACAACAGAAGACATCCTGATCTGCTCGGGTACCAACTTCGCCGATGCCTTAGCCGCAAGTGCTTCCGGAAGACCGATGCTTCTGGTCAACACAAAGAAGAACGCCTTAACAGACGGACAGAAAGAGTTCTTATCCGCTCATACTTCCAATAAGCTCTACATCCTGGGAGGAACAGGTGCTGTCTCCGACATTCTCGAAGAAGCCGTCAAAGCCTACGGTACTCCACAGAGAGTCTACGGTTCCAGCAGATACGAGACCTCCGTCGAGATCGCGAAGGCTTTCTTCGCAGATCCTTCTATGGCGGTCGTGGCTTCTGCCCAGACCTTCCCGGACGGCTTATGCGCAGGACCGTTAGGCTACGCCTTAAAGGCCCCGATCCTCCTCGTCAAGGACGGCAGGGAAGTTCCTGCCTCTTCCTATTGCGTCGAGAATGACATCACCGACGGCTATATCGTCGGAGGGGCAGGAGCTGTCTCCGATGTCGCCGCTTCCGTTGTCTTCCATCTTCCGGGAGATGTGACGATCATCGTGAAGTAGGGGGGATTATTAATCTGCAGATATAAGAAAAGCCTCCTAGGAGGCTTTTTTCTTCATCAGATGTACGATGCCGTAGAGGACCAGATATACGAGGAAGGCCAGCAGGAAGCCGATGATGCCGTAGACGATGTCTACGAACTCCATATTGCCTGTCCCGGTGACCTTCTGACCGATCTCGATGGAGAAGGAGAGCACCAGGATGATCGTAAAGGCATAGATGAAGGTGAGTGTCATCTCTCTATGTTTCCTGATCAGATAGGAGATCAGAGGCCGTAAGAAAAATAATAATAGGAAGGTAAGACCTCCGATGACGATCAGATGCATGAGCTTGTCATCGCTGATCCCGAAGTGAGTGAGCAGGAAGGAAGATATATAGCGGTGGAAGAACGCGATGGTTTCCACGATCGTACGAAGTATTTCAGTCATAGGAACTCCTTTGAATGACAGTCTAGCAGAAAGATGTGAACTTTCCAAGAAATGATAGAATAGAATCATGAAGAAGGAGAGATTCTACAATATCCTGTTTCCGATATGGATGCTGGTATTCTTACCGACACCGCTGTGGTTTTTTCTGATCCCGGCGAACTATCTCATCGATTACCTGGTGCTCCGTTACTGTAAGAAGAAGCTCGGGATCGAAGAAGAGAAGTTCCTTCTGAAATACACCTGGCTGGTCTGTCTTTTCGGCTTTATCAGCGATTTTATCGGCGCGCTGTTTCTCTTTGTCTGTCTCAATGTCATCACAGGACCGGAATACCATGACGTCGTCCAGGCTATCAGTATGAATCCCTTCCATGATATCAGAGGCCTCTTTCTTATCGTTGTGGGGATCGCCATCGCCGCCTTCTTCATCTACCTCTGCAATTACCTCTTCTTCAAAAAGGGTTATGAAAAGGAAAAGGCGAAATACATCGCCTTACGCATGGCGCTATTCACCGCTCCCTATCTCTTCCTG
>JAFOMB010000054.1 GCA_017419065.1 Erysipelotrichaceae bacterium
CATGATCAGGCCGTACCACTTCGAATTCTCCGGACAGCGGAAGACCGCGCATTCCGGGAGTCTCTGAAACGGATGGTCGGCTTCTTCCCCGTATCTTTCTTTCAGGTATTCCGCCAGACGGACAGCCTGGTCGGAATAGAAGTCCCGCTTTACGAAGCAGTGTTCCGCGATATCTTCCAGGATATCCAGATAAGCTTCCTTCACTTCCGCGGAATAGGTCCCCAGAAGGGAAAGACGGATCTGTATGTATTCTTCTCCGGAGTCGGTATCGATGACTTTCCCGGAGACGTATGCCTTTTCGTCAATGCGTATATGCGCTTCAAAAGCGCCGTCATAAAAGGCTTTCCGATAGAGATAGTCCTTCCCCTCTTTCCTGAATCCATAGGGAATCAGCGTCTCTTTATTGACTCTCTTCTTCTGAAATACTTCTTCCTCTAACGTCATCTCTTTACTCCTGTGTATACCGGATGGCATCTGCCGCACTGGCTGCAGCCGTTGCAGGTGAGTCTCATCCCGCACTTCTGACAGCGCTCCCCGAAGTAAGGCACATAGAGGTCCTTTTCCGGGATGTCATTGCCGAAGAGGTCGGTCAGTTTATACGGGAACTGCCTTCCCCTGAAACTCAGGCCTGACTTATAGGCCTGTTCGCTCTGTACCGAGCCTTTTTCGATCTTATAGAGCTTTCCGTCTTTTACGAACCGTCTTCCTGTCGTGCAGAAGACGAAGGTGATATCGAATTCCTTACATTCATCGTGGAGCTGTTTTACCCATTCGTAGTGAAGGGCTCTTTCCCCTCCGTAGTTCTCGCCATCGCACAGGACCTGTTCGATCTGTCCTGAGGCGAGGTACTTCCTGATGGAGACAGGGCCTACGAAAGGCGCGCACATGATCCCTTTGTGTTTGAAAGGAAGGGACAGGAGGATGGGGATCCTCTCATCAGCCCTCTTCTGGTTCTCCGCTGTCACATTGAAGAAGATGTTCTCCCAGCCATCTCCCCAGTCTTTCGGAAGATGATCTTTTACCCTTTCCGGTCTTTTGGTCAGCAAGAAGAACTTGACATCCGGCCGCTGCCGCATGATATCCCAGGCCTCTTCGCGCCATTGATCCGCCTCTTCCAGGAAGAAGTCGGAGGTCATGCAGACGCGGATCATCTCCCCGCTTTTTATCTTGTAATAGCCCTGTCGGTCTTTGGAGAGAGGATAGCGGAAACCGGCCTTGGTGCGGTAGATATCCGAGCCGTCTTTTCCTCTCTGAGCATCAAGAAAAAACATGTAGCAGTTTTCACAGCCCTCTGAGCACTTATGACAGCCATGCCAGGGATTCCAGATATCGTGCACGTTTTTCTCCTTGTCTGTTCTCTTCGATTATATCCTTCCGGGAAGAGGCGCTCAAGAAAGGTGCAGAGTCCCGATAAAACACCGGGCAGGTTCCTCTCCTGTCCGGTCTTCTTCATGTTATTTCTTTTCAAGGTCAGATCTGTCTATTCCTCCGGGATGAATTTGGCGTCATAGGACGATATCCCTGTGAGGTCTTCCTTCGGGATCTCGGCGATGGCCAGCCAGCCGGCCATATCATCTGTCACCGTTTCCGGATGATTGGTCTGTATGACATTCAGACAGATCTCTTCCCCTTCCACAGCGACATCGCGGATCTCAAAGCGGTAGGAGCCGCTCCCGGCTGTGATATAGGCCATGACCAGGGTATGATCCGCAAAGAAGGAATCATCATACTTCGATATTGCTTCATAGAAGGACGGGGCATCTCCCTTTCCGAAGTCAAAACTCAGGACGCCCTTGTATTTGTCTATGAATCCCCGGAGTTCTTCTGCCGTCTCGATCTTATAGACCGGAAGATGCCGGTAGGAACTCATGATCATCTTATCCGCATTCAGACATTCATACAGGCTGTTATCTTCGCTCCAGTTGACGTAGATGACCGATGTCCTCACTCCCCCGCTGTTCTGCTTTGAACAGACACTGCGCAGATAGATCGCGAAGGCCGGATCATTTACCGCGTAGCGCTTCCCTTCATAGATGATCTCCACCTTATGTGATACCGCGTCATAGCCGTTCGCAAAGACCTTTGAACCATCTTTCAAGAAGATGCACAGCTGATAGCCGGGTGTCAGTCCTGCATAGCGGCTGCTTGAGGAAGCACCGGATACCAGGGCGAAGCGCTTTACCATCTCATCGATCTGTGTACTGTCTAATTCTCCCTGACAGTCATCGCCGAGGAAGGCGTTATAATAAGCGACTTTTTCAATATCGGATCTCTCGATCGTGAAATCCTTCTTCGGATCAGACAGCAGACATACCGCCAGTACAGCGCACAGTACCAGCGAGAGGACAATGATCCAGAACGCCGGTCTTTTATAGTTCAGGATGTCCTGGATCCTCTCCTTGACCCCGGCTTCCCCAAAGGCCAGAGGACAGGCGCTGATCATTCTTCCCGGGCGGCTGCAGTCCAGTAACGCCTCAGAGTAAGCCGCTACAGCTTCCCTGTCCATATCGCGTATGACTCTTTCATCACAGGCCATCTCGATATCCCGGCATAAAAAGATATAGGCGATCCAGAAGAGAGGATGGAACCAGCAGATGGAAAGCAGCAGGAAACCGAGAGGCTTCCACCAGTGGTCATGACGTGCCAGATGCGCTCTTTCATGAGCCAGGACCTGTTTGAGTGTTTCTTCATTCATCGAAGAAGGCACATAGATGACAGGACGGAAGATCCCGAGGATGAACGGTGTCTTCACTTCATCAGAGACTAAAACACCCTCTTCAAGAGATATGGAAGCTGAGACGCTCTTTTTCAAACGCAGATAGCTGATCAGGGCATATCCCATCATGATCCCTGCCCCGATCAACCATACGATGGAAACGATCGGAATGATGACCTGCAGAGGATTGACACTGTTATAGGGTTGCGGTGTAAAAGATCCCGCGATGACAGGATTCGCCGCTTCGTCGATAAAGGCGATGCCGGAATCGATCGCCGGATGTGCCTGTAAGGCAATATCCATCGGAACAGTCTCGCTGCTCGGGATCAGGCTGAAGACACTTTCAAAGGAAAACGGAAAGAGAAGACATACTGCCACCAGTCCCCAGAGAAGACAGAAGATCCACTTCGGCGCTCTCTTTAAGAGAACTCTCGCAAGCAGGACCGCTAAGATCAGCCAGCCGGCTTTGATGCTTCTGTTGAGGACCGTCAGAAACAGCGTACTCATACTACTTCCCCTGCTTGAAGGCGTCGATCATCTTCTGTATCTCTTCCGCCTCTTCTGCCGATATCTTCTTTTTTGAGATAAAGGCTGCGATAAAGGACGGCAGGGAGCCGCTGTAGGACTCCTCGATGATCTGTTCACTCTTGGAAGAATAGAAGTCTTCACGGGATAAAAGAGAAGTGACGATGCCGTCTTTATTCTGCAGCACTCCCTTCTTGCAAAGCTTTCTCAATACCGTATATGTCGTAGGTCTTTTCCAGTTCAGTTCCTTCTCGCACACTTTAGCGAGATCTCCGGAGGCGATCGGCTCATGTGCCCATACGATATCCGCAAAGCGTTCCTGTACAGCACCCAGTTCAAGATCTTTCATGGAAGTCTCCTTTCTGTTTATCCGGATAAACTACACCTTCAGTTTACTCGAATAAACAGGAACTGTAAAGGGGTGAAGGTCTCCTGCTGATTTGCGTCTTGAAACATAAGGGAAACATTGACACAATAATAGTGAATTTTATATAGGAGGATCATCTATGAACGAAGAAATCAGAGAAACAGAAGAATATGAAGTCTCAGGCGAAGTTCTGGAGACCGTGGAACTGACGATCGTTCCTCCTGCAGCGGGGACACTTATCACCTGTAAGGATCCTGAAGGTCTTGACCAGACTCCGGTACCGGAGATCATTTCGAAGAGTGAGAAATACTTTATTGAAACGATCAGGGTAAACGGCTTCGAAAGACCGGAAGCCTTCTGGAAGACATACAGTACCCTGGAATACTATTCCGATGTGGTAATGGAAGCCGGAAATACCTATACGGTCTTCGCCAGAGTCAAGGCCGCTCCGGGATATGTGTTCAATGATCCGGTGGAACTCATTGTCAACGGTATGGAAGTCCCGTCGGAAGAAGTCGAAGACTACACTCTGGAAGGAGACAGTTTCACATTCTATTTCGATGTCGAAGTAAGAGAAGCAGATGAAGATCACTCTGAAGAATAATAAAACCAAACCCTATCTGGAAGCTCTTCCGGATATCCTGCGCTATCAGCTGTTCACCAAATCCTTCCTGGCTTTAGGACTCTTCCTGCTGGGAAGGCTTTTCAGGATCCTCTTAAAGAGCGCCGGAAGAGTCGCTGTCACCTCCGGTGATTTTCTCTTTCTCTTCAGGACCTGGCAGGGCATCCTGATCCTGGCAGTAGCTTTGACTGCGCTTTTTGTCTATGTCGCTCTTGATCTCAATGCGATGATCATCCTGAGTAAAAATCTTCTGACCGGGAAAAAGGATTCGATCTGGAACGTCTGTCTGCAGGCGATCTCCAGTATGAACCGCTTCTGGAATATCAGAGGCATCGGCATTGCCTTATACATCCTGCTGATAGCTCCTCTGATCGACATCGGTTTCTCCATCACTCTGTCGGAAGGCTTCTATATCCCGACCTTCATCTCCTCGGTGATCGCCGATACACCTCTGTATCTGATCCTGACTTATATCGTGATGGCAGTGTTTGCCGTCTTCGGTATCGCCAATATCTTCATCCTGCACGGGATCCTCATCGATGATCTCTCTATCACAGATGCGGGGAAGCAGTCCAAGACGATCATCCGGGAAAACTGGAAGGACTACTTCAAACAGAACACGGTCTTCATCCTGATCACGATGGCCATATTGGCGCTGATCGGTCTGGCTGTTCTGGGACTTCCTCTTCTTTTAACGGCGAAACTTCCTTTAAGTGCGACGCTCAGACGCGGTCTGACGGTCTTCTTCCTCTTACAGGGAGCGACCCTCTTTCTGATCGCCGGTCTCATCATGACCCCCTTCTACATGATGAAGTCGATAGAACTCTACTACACCTATAAGGAAGGAAGACCTTTCACTTATACCGAAAGGGAGATCACAAGACATCCGTATGGAAAGATCGCCCTCATCCTCGTCATCATCGCCGTCATCCTTCTGACCGTTTCACTCAACCGCAACTTTGACGATGTCTTCCCGAAGAATACCGATGTGAAGATCATCGCCCATCGCGGAGGCGGCAAGGAAGGCGCCGAGAATACGGTCGCCGGTCTTCTCAAGGCCTGGGAGAAAGGTGCCTACGGCAGCGAGATCGACATACAGCGCACCAAAGACGGGCACTACATCATCAACCACGACGGCGACTTCGCCCGTGTCGCCGGGGATGACAGAAGCCCGGAAGAGATGACGCTTGAAGAGGTACGTCAGCTCTCTGTAGACGGCGAACAGATCCCGACACTGGAAGAGATGCTCGATGCGGGAAAGGGAAAGCTCATCGTCTTTGTGGAACTCAAGGGAGCGACCGCTGACCGGCAGATGGCCGATGATGCTGTACGCATCATCAAGGAAAAGCATATGGAAAAGCAGACCGTTCTGATCTCCTTACAATACGGTCTGATCGACTATATCGAAACGAAGTATCCGGAGATGGAGACGGGTCTCCTGTCCTTTGTCTCCTTCGGAGATACCGCCTTACTGAACTGCGATTATCTCGCTCTGGAAGAGGAGTCTGCCTCTTCTGCCCTCATCGATTCCATCCACGATCAGGGAAAGAAAGTCCTGATCTGGACCGTGAATGAGAAGGGATCGCAGAAGCACTTCTTATGTTCTAAGGCAGATGCCCTGATCACCGATAACGTCTCACAGGCTATGGATATGATTGAAGAGATCAACAATCGTTCTGACCTGAACAGGATCATCGACCGCATCCAGGAACTCTTCAGCTGAGAATAAGCCGAAAGCGTTTGTCACGAAAACAGGCATTTCGAGGAAATGCCTGTTTTGATGTACCGTACATATCCGTATGATTTTTCCAAGCGATCTTTCAATAATAAAACACACTTTTTCAAGCGACTTTTTAGATATTTATGAGATTTTTTTAAGCGACTTTCAGAGCAATTCGTGGTAATTTCATTCCCACTCCACCGTTCCCGGAGGCTTGGAAGTGATATCATAGACGACTCTGTTGACATGCGGGACTTCGTTGACGATCCTGTTGGATACGATGTCGAGGAGTTCATAAGGGAGTTTGGCCCAGTCCGCTGTCATCCCGTCGATGGATGTGACAGCTCTCACGACGATGGTGTAATCATAGGTCCTCTGATCGCCCATGACACCGACACTTCGGATGTTCGGCAGACAGGTGAAGTACTGCCAGACATCTCTCTGAAGTCCGGCTTTCGCAACTTCTTCTCTCAGGATCGCATCGGATTCCCGGACGATCTCCAGTTTCTCCTCTTCGATCTCCCCAAGGACCCGGATACCGAGTCCCGGACCCGGGAACGGCTGCCGTTCCACGATCTCATCAGGAAGGCCCAGTTCCCTTCCCAGCTGTCTCACTTCATCCTTGAATAAGGTATTTAACGGTTCGATCAGTTCAAAGGAGATGTCCTTCGGAAGACCGCCGACATTGTGATGGGATTTGATCGTCTGAGAGGTCTTGGTGCCGCTCTCTATGACATCGGTATATAAGGTTCCCTGTGCCAGGAAACGGATCTCGGTATCCTGCAGGAGTTTCTTCACTTCATCGCGGAAGGTATAGACGAATTCCGCTCCGATGATCTTTCTCTTCGCTTCCGGGTCAGAAACGCCTTTTAATTTATCCAGGAAGCGTTTCGAGGCATCGATACAGATGAGGTTGAGGTCCATATTGCGGGTGAAAGTCTCTTTGACAGAAGCTGCTTCCCCTTTTCTCAATAAGCCGTGATCGATGAACATACAGTAGAGCTGATCTCCGATCGCCTTATCCAGAAGAGCTGCGACAACAGAGGAGTCAACGCCGCCGGATAACGCCAGAAGGACTTTCTCATCCCCGACTCTCTCCCTGATCTTCTTCACTTCTTCTTCAATGAAGTTCTTCATGGACCAGTTGGCCTCTGCCTTACAGATGTGGAAGACGAAGTTGCGGAGGATGTCATTGCCGTATTCACTGTTTCTGACTTCCGGATGGAACTGCAGGGTGTAGATCTTTCTTTCGTCATCAGCTGTCGCCGCAAACGGACAGGTAGCGGAAGAAGCCAGGGCTTTGAATCCATCGGCCATCTTCGTGACCTGATCGCCGTGCGACATCCACACGGTCTGTCTTCGCGGAAGATCCTTGAACAGTAAAGAGTCTGTATCAGCGCTGATCTCTGCCCTTCCGTATTCTCTTTTCTCAGCCGCTTCGATCTTTCCTCCTAAGAGGTAGTGGCTCATCTGCATCCCGTAACAGATCCCCAGCACCGGGATCCCGCTTTCCAGGATCTTTGTATCGCACAAAGGTGATCCTTCTTCATAGACGCTGTTAGGTCCTCCGGAGAAGATGATCCCCTTGACATCACCCTTTTTCAGGATCTCTTCTAAAGGGGTATCTCCCGGTAAGAGTTCACTGTAGACGCCCATTTCCCGTATCCTCCGGGCGATGAGCTGATTGTACTGACTGCCGAAATCGAGCACGATGACCG
>JAFOMB010000055.1 GCA_017419065.1 Erysipelotrichaceae bacterium
TCGACAGTAATTCGGATGTCTCGACGGAGATCGTACCGACGAGGACCGGCTGTCCCTTGGCGTAGAGTTCCTTGACCTCATTGATGAGGGCTTCGTATTTCGCTCTCTTGGTGCCGAAGATCATATCCGGATAGTCCACACGGATGACCGGACGGTTGGTCGGGATCTCGACGACACGCATATTGTAGATACTGAGGAATTCCTCTTCCTCGGTCTTGGCAGTACCGGTCATACCGGCCAGCTTGTTGTAGAGACGGAAGAAGTTCTGATAGGTGATCGTAGCCAGGGTCGTCGTCTCCTGCTTGATCATGACGCCTTCCTTGGCCTGTATCGCCTGATGCAGACCGTCGGAATACTCTCTGCCCGGCATCTTACGGCCGGTATTCTGGTCGACGATGATGACTTCGCCTTCCTCGACGACGTATTCGATATCCCTGTGCATGATGTAGTTGGCACGCAGGGCCTGAGAGATGTAGTGGACCAGGGTCGTATTGTCGAGATCGTAGAGGTTGTCGACACCGAAGGCCTTTTCACCCTTGGCGACACCGGCCTCCGTTAAGGAGATGGTCTTTCCCTTGATGTCGATCTCGTAGTCTTCTCCCTCTTTCAGTCTCTTGACGAACTTATCTGCGTTGATGTACTGATTGGCTGTCTTGCGCTGACCGCCGGAGATGATCAGAGGCGTCCTCGATTCATCGATCAGGATGGAGTCGACTTCATCGACCAGGGCGAAGTTGAGCGGACGTAGGACCCGGTCTTCGATACGGGTGACCATGTTGTCTCTCAGATAGTCGAAACCGACTTCCGAGTTGGTCGTATAGGTGATATCGCACTCATAGGCTGCTCTCTTCTGAGCCGGAGTGAGTTCTCTCTTGTTTAAACCGACTGTGAGTCCGAGAAAACGGTGGATCTGTCCCATCCACTCGCTGTCTCTTTCTGCCAGGTATTCGTTGACGGTGATGACGTGGACGCCATGTCCCGCTAGGGCATTGAGGTAGACGGCCATGACAGATGTCAGGGTCTTACCTTCACCGGTCTTCATTTCGGCGATATCGCCTCTGTGTAAGACCAGCGCGCCTTCCAGCTGTACCGGATACGGGAATTCCCCGATCACTCTCTTCGCAGCTTCTCTGGCTGTCGCGAAAGCCTCCGGCATGATGTCATCCAGTGTCTCCCCATCAGCCAGTCTCTTCTTTAAAACCGGGGTCATAGCCTGCAGTTCCTCATCGGACATAGCGGCCATCTTGGGCTCCAGTGCCAGGACCGGCTGTACCGATCTCTCTATATCATTCAGGATCCTTTTATCGCTGTTGAACAGTCTGTCGAATAATCCCATAGTACCTCCATATCTATATATAAAAAATATACCTCATTATAGCACATATAAAAAGGTTAGTCTTATGACCAACCTTTTACATGGCTTCGTCTATCTTCTTAATGTTGTGAGCCTGGAGACCTCTGTCACCTTCGACCAGATCAAATTCGACCCGGGCGCCTTCATCGATCGTCTTATATCCATCCATCACGATCTCAGAGTAGTGGAAGAAGGCATCCTGCCCATCATCAGTTGTAATAAACCCAAAACCCTTCAGTTTATTAAACCGCTTTACTTTTCCCAACATGCTGCTTAACTCCTTTCCTAGATTATAGCATTCTTTTTTCTTATTTGAAAGCGTTTTCTTTTTCTCCTGCCCGGGACAGACAGAGAACACGCAGCTTTTGCGTAAAAGGATGTAATGCCCGGAACATTCCCAGGACCGAAGAGCCTGTCGTAATGACATCATCCACGATGAGGACCTTCTTCTCCTTCGGTCCTTCATAGAGGATATTCGCGCTCATTTTCATTCTCTCCTCCCGGCTCTTCCCCTCCTGTATCCTCTCTTCCTTTAAAGAAAGACCCTTCACTTCCCTCATGCCCAGAGAAGAAAAGATCCCCCGGAGAGGCAGGAAACCCCGCTCCTTCGTCTTTTTTGAACTTCCCGGCACATAGGCCAGGGCATAGCCGTGATAGCGGAGAGCGATATAGTCCTTCAGGTCATAGAGAAAGACATCTTTCAGGGCTTCGTCATAGCACTCCTTGTATTGAAGAAGCAGGGAGGAAAAGAAACCTTCATACCTGTAAAAGGTCTCGACATCGAAGTCCTCCATATGCAGGATCTTCCGATCCAAAGGCAGTTTCTTCCGGCACTCCGTACACAGGAGATCTTCTTTCCCGAACAGGGACGACAGGGATTCCCTTTTCTTCTCCTTATCACAGTAGATACATCTCATAGATGGGCATTGGCCTCCTTTAAAGTCCTGATCGTTTCTGTAACAGCGGGATCGTAGCGGTTGAGGAAGATGTAGCCCTCTCCTTTGAGATCGCCGATACCCCTTCGAAGTCTTCCCAGCATCTGTATCAGCGAAGACACATTGAAAATACCCTTCCGGATATCGAGGATGACGACGCTCACATTCCGTATCGTCACCCCTCTTTCCAGGACGCTGGTGGAAAAGATGACGCGCTTTCTACCCTCCCGGAATTCCCGGATGGCCTCTTCCCTGGAAGGAAGGTCGGAGTAGACATATGTCGAAGAGACGAAGTGACGAAACAGCGACCAGTAGAGTTTCGTCAGCTTCTTTTCCGGCAGAAAGAAGATGATCTGTCCCTTCTCCCTGTGGAAGAGATAGAAGAGATAGAGGAAGGAAAAGAGGACCGGTGCCAGGAAGCACGAAGGCAAGGGAAGCGGCTCATAGGAAGGCCGGACAAACAGGGAGACCGTCGTATAAGGTCTTCTCGAAAGGACTTTCTTCAGCGTCTCATCGACTGTAGCCGTGGAATAGAGGATTCGTCCCCGGCAGCTCGATAAGGCGATCCCATACAGGGTCTCATCGCCGGAGAGAGGATAGGCATCGGCTTCATCGATGATCAGCAGGTCAAAGGTGTGATGGTAGCGGTAGAGCTGATGGGCTGTACAGACGATGAGATCCCCGGTGGTCTTTTCATGGTGGCCGCCATAGACGGCGATGACCTCTGCCTCGGGAAAGATCTCCTGAAAACGTCTGGAGAGTTCAATGACCACTTCCCTCCGGGCGATGGCGAAGCAGACCTTCTTCCCCTCTTTGAGAAAGGAAGAGATGCTTTCGATGGTGATCTCCGTCTTCCCGGCTCCGCAGACACAGGACAGTAAGACATCGCCCTTTTTCAATGCTTCCAGGCACTCTTTAGAAGCCCTCTTCTGATCTTTGGTGAGCTCATAGCGGAGGGTATATTCCTCTACCCCCAGTTTCACATCGTAGGACAGCTCCCCGATCTCCTCTTCCAGCAGTATCCTCTTGAAGCGTACACACTTCCGGCAATACACTCCCCTGCTTCCCTTGTAGAAACATCTTTCATCGCGGTTACCGCATCTTGGACATTCCATTTCACACCCTCCAATACATTCTTGCGGCCAACTTCCCGAATTCCTAGCTTTTCTTTCAAAAAAGAGACTTCATGATAGGATAGTGGTATGAACAGAAAACTGCCGGAAAAGTATCTGGACAATATGAAGGAACTGCTGAAGGAGGAGTTTGAAGACTACCTCTCCTCTTTCGAAAGAGAATACACACCTTCCTTGCGTATCAACACCTCCAAGATCTCTGTAGAGGACTTTTTAAAGATCTCGCCCTTCCATCTCACCCCTGTCCCATGGAGCTCTGATGGCTTCTACTATGAGGAAGAAGATAATCCGACCAAGCACCCGTATTACTACGCCGGTCTTTACTACATCCAGGAAGCCTCGGCCATGACACCGGGAGAGATCATCGGTGTCGAAGAGGGCGACAGGGTTTTAGACTGCTGTGCTGCCCCGGGAGGAAAGTCCACCAAGGTCCTCTCCCGCCTGAAGGGAACCGGCATCCTCTTCGCCAACGATCTCAGCACTTCCCGCTGCCGGGCTCTTTTAAAGAATCTGGAACTCTATGGCGGCGATAACTATTGCGTATTATCGGAAGACATCGAAGTGCTGAAGAAGAACTTCAGCGGCTTCTTCACGAAGATCCTCATCGATGCGCCATGCAGCGGAGAAGGCATGTTCCACAAGGAGCCGTCACTGATCACTTCCTGGGAAGAAAGAGGAAACGAGGCCTATCAGCCTGTACAGAAGAAGATCCTGAAAGACGCTTTGGACCTCCTGGCACCGGGAGGAAGGCTCTTATATTCCACCTGTACCTTCTCGCCATTGGAAGATGAAGACGTCATTGCTTATGCGTTATCCGAGAGAGCGGACATCCATCTCATCGACATCCCGAAGGAGCATGGCTTTCAGGAAGGCGTCAAAGGTTTGAAAGAATGCGCGCGTCTTTATCCGCACCATCTAAGGGGAGAAGGCCACTTCCTGGCCCTTCTGGAAAAAGACGGGGAGACGCCAAAAGACAATAACGGAAGGACAGAGGTATCTCTTCCGGAAGAACTGAAAGACATCTCCCGTCCTTTCTGTAACGGTCACTTTGAATACCGGAAGGAGAAACTCTACTTCCTCCCGGATCATCTGAAGAAACTCTCCGATTCCCGGTACCGTATCCTGCGCTCCGGCCTACTGATCGGGGAAGATAAGGGAAAGAGATTTGAATACTCGCAGGCTCTCGCCCTGTCCCTGAAGAAAGAGGAGTATCCCTACGTTCTGGATCTGTCCTCACAGGATGACAGAGTTCTCCGCTATCTCAAAGGGGAAAGTATCTCCCTTAAGGAAGAAGGTCTCGACAAGAAGACGGTCCTGGTCCTCACAGACGGCTATCCGCTTGGCTGGGGAAGAGTCCAGGGAAACATGATGAAAAACCTCTACCCGAAGGAATGGAGGATGCGATGAGACTCGATAAATATCTGGCGGATATGAAATGCGGTACCCGCAGCGAAGTAAAGAAACTGATCAAAGCGAAAAGGGTCAAAGTCAACGGAGAAGTGATGAAGGATGCCTCCTACGACGTCCTCAGATCCGACGTTGTGACTCTCGACAGTGAAGAGATCTCCTATGTCGAAAAGGAGTATTACCTCCTCTATAAACCGGCCGGTACGGTATGTGCCCTGGAAGACAGGAAGTATCCGGTCGTCATGGAACTCATTGATTCCAGAAGAAAAGATATCTTCCCGGTGGGAAGACTGGACCTCGATACCGAAGGTGCCCTGCTGATCACCAATGACGGAAAGCTCGCCCACTCCCTTCTTTCTCCGAAACACCACGTCGAAAAGACCTACTACGCCGAAACAGAGAACGATCTGCCGGAGGATGCGGAAAAGCTCCTGGAGACACCGATGGACCTCGGTGATTTCATCACCCTTCCTGCCAAGGCGAAGGTGCTTTCTTCCAGAAGTGCGGAACTCACGGTCCACGAAGGCAAGTATCATCAGGTCAAGAGGATGTTCGAGAAGATCGGAGCTCCTGTCAGTTACCTGAAGAGGATAAGCTTCGGAGGTCTTGATCTGACAGGACTGGAAAAAGGAGACTTCCGCAGTCTCAATGAAGAAGAGATAGAAGATCTGAAAAGACAGACAGAAGACCCGGCATAACGGGTTTTTTCAAAAGAAAAGGCAGATCACTCTGCCTGTATCATCGATGGTAGCTGATAGTGTATCTCGATCGTATTCATGTCTTCGATCTTTTTCTTTATGAACCAGCGCATGACGATTGTGAGGATCACCAGTCCGATCAGGAACTTTCCCAGCATCTTATAATACCTGTACTCTTTCCAGAAAAGAGGCAGGACGGCATCCAATAAAGACATGATGAGACTGCCGATCAGTACAGCCAGGAGTGTCCTCTTATTGAAGATCTTCCGCCATGGGAGATCCGGGAACAGCAGTTTGACGCAGATCCCGATGACGGCCATCAGGATGATGGTCTGTAAGAGGAAAGTCAGAAGGACATTCAAAACCGGAGATAAAAGACTTCCCCATAAGAACTCTCCTAAAGAGAGGATCATCGTCCCCAGACACCATAACGGCACACAGAAGATCATCCGGATACGGAGCGGGATCCTGTAGATCTGTCTCTTGAGCTTGTCCTTATAGCCGGTGTGGTCCTTCCCCTCTTCATTCTCCAGTTCATCTTCCGAGTAGTCATCGATGTTTTCGATCAGGATGACCGGTTTCTCATGGTTCTCTTCTACGAGTTCCTTCGGAGAATCAAAAACACCTCCCAGCAGGACGCTGATCGATGTCAGGGATGCGAGGATGCCGATGGAGGCCTTTTTCTTCAGGCGTTCCTTCTTTTCTTTTTCCACACTTCTATTATACCGCTTTTCTGCGCAGGCTTTTCAAGGCCGCCTTTCTCTCCGGCGGGATGCGGAAGGAATCACAGGCCTTCTGTATGGTCATGCGGATGATTTCTTCCGGGAGTTTTCTATCTTTCAGATAGGGAAGGACATCCTCATAATGGCTGACTATCGCCTCCGCGAAATACCAGGCCGTCATCATCTGTATGTAGTATTCACTTCTGTTTATCTTAGAGACTTCTTCCGGGAAAGAGGGATCATAGTCCTCTTTGAGGAAGTGGCACATCATCATTTCTATTCCGAAGCGGACGGTGTATACGGCAGGAGAGTGTATCCACTCGCTGATCTTCCCTTTCAGCTCTTCATGGTGTTTTTCAAAGACCTTCGGACGGCAGGAATCGCAGCTGGCCCAGTTGTCGCAATACGGTAACCACTTCTCCAGTCTTTCGATACAGCGGTCATAATCCTTCTCCAGGGAGATGACGAGTCCCTGCAGCGTCTCTTCTTCAATCGTCTTCGGCTTTATTCTCAGAAAGGAGAGATCTCCTTCTGAAGCGATCCTCTTTGCGAGTTTTCTCATCTCCGGCATGCACACCCCGAGTATCCTCTTCCTGTCGATGCCCGGTAAGAGTTTTGAAAGAAAGTCCCCGTTGCGGGGATCTCTTTTTGATTCAAGATATTCTCTGATCTCTTCAGTCTTCATGGAATTTCCGTAAGGCATCACGGATGCGGTAAAGGGCGTCATAGACCTTTTCGTCATCACGGTAGACACCTAGAACGATGCGTAAATGTCCTTCGCCTCCCGGACCGTAGTTCTTTCCGTCGTTGACGGAGACGCCGGCCTCCTTCAGCAGGTAGGCGACGATCTTCGAGGAATCTCCGAGTTTCGAGACATCCAGCCAGAAGAGGAAACCGGATTCCGGCAGCAGGCAGTCGAGATCTTCTTCGTCTTTGAAGATCTCATAGGCCTTCTTCCGTCTGTCGTCGAAGTGTTTTTCGAAGTCCTTCATGAAGGACGTATCTTCAAAGGCCCTGATCAGGGCCCTCTGGGAAGAAGTGGACGTGGCGCCGATGACAGCTACCGCATTGGCGTAGAGGGAGTCCATGATCTCATCGTCCGCGACGACATAGGCTACTCGAAGACCGCTCATGCCCATGCCCTTGGAGAAGGAGAAGACTGTGACAGTCCTTTGCCACATCCCCGGCAGTGAAGCCGGCGTGATCATCTCCTTTCCGAATGTATAGTCTTCAAAAGCCTGATCGCATACCAGGATCAGGTCATGACGGATGATGAAATCAGCCAGATCTTCCAGAGACTTCCTGTCATAGACAGTCGTTGTCGGATTGTTCGGATGGGTCAGAAGGACCATCTTCGTCTTATCGCTGAGCTTTTCTTCAAAGGCATCGATATCCAGCTGATAGCCGTTCTCCTTCTTTAACAGGACCGGGACAGGGACAGCTCCCATGATCTCCACGTCCGTGAAGTTGTTTGGATAGCTCGGAGACGGGATGAGGACTTCATCGCCTTCCTCCAGAAACGGCAGTATCGAAAAGTAGAGTCCGGAATCCGAACCCGGAGTGATCAGGATGTTCCGGTCGGGAATGACATCCAGGTGATTGAAAGTTCTGAGCTTCTCTGCGAGGACAGCCTTGAGTTCACTGCTGCCTACCGGCGCGGTGTAATGGGTAGAGGACTCCTCGTCGATGGCCTCTTTCCAGGCTTTCTGTATATGTGCCGGTAAAGATCTGTCCGGCATGAAAGGATCCGCCCAGCCCATGAGGGCGATCCCCTGTTTTTCCATTTCCTGATAGGAGGTCCCGACATCAGCCTTCTCGCTGTGGCCGAAGAGACCTCCGTTGGCCTGTTTAAAGGCCTTTATCATCCTGTGCTTCATCAGGATTCTTTATATGCGACAGCCTCTACTTCGACCAAGGCTCCCTTCGGAAGGTCTTTGACTGCGAAGCAGGATCTGGCCGGCTTGTGGAGGAAGTATTTCGCGTAGACTTCATTGAAAGCTGCGAAATCAGCGATATCTGCTAAAAAGCAGGTCGTCTTGATGACGTCTTCTTCTTCATATCCTGCCTCTTTTAATAAGGCATCGATATTCTTCATGACCTGTTCCGTCTGGACTCTGATGTCCTTTTCTACCAGTTCATTGGTAGCCGGATCGACAGGAATAGAACCGGAGAGATAGAGAAAGTTCCCCGCCTGTACAGCCTGGGAGTACGGCCCGATGGCCGCCGGTGCATTGCTGGTGGTGATGATCTTCTTCATGGGATTCTCCCTTCTTTGTTATCCCTATTCTATCATGGACAAAGAAAAAAGATCCCTTTCGGGATCTTTCTCGTCGTTAGCTTTTCGAAATTAACGCTTAGAGTACTGAGGAGCTCTTCTGGCACCCTTCAGACCGTACTGCCGTAATATCAACGGGAACGATGACACTGACCTTTTCCATCCTTTATTCCTTCTTAAACAACACGTATTTTTCGAGCGGGAACAACACAGCTGCCTGCACAAGTCCGGCAGCTGCGGCAGCAATGGTCCTGGCCAGCGCCGCATAGGCCGTAGCAGACAATCTGGCGGTGATCCATCCCTGCAGCCACGTAGAAAAGAGAATCAGCGCTGTCAGAATCAGCA
>JAFOMB010000056.1 GCA_017419065.1 Erysipelotrichaceae bacterium
CGGACAGAAGAAACCGAACCATCTTGGTATCCCGATCGGCGAAGTCGTCTACCGGAAAGACAAGTATCTCGGAATAAAGCTGAAGGAAGACCTCCATCAGTTCGACGGGATACGTCTCAGCGACGGCGACAGGGAAGAGGGAATGATCCTCAACTTCCTCTATGAGAAGGGAAGACTTGTCTCCTCAGTCTCTTCCGGAAAGATCGCGGAAGTGGAATGCCGGGAATCCTTCCCGAAGGGCTCTCCTGTCTATAAAACTGTGGATGTCTCTTTGCAGGAGGAACTCTCCGCTGTGCCTTCCAGACAGCTGCCACTCAATGTGAAGATCGTTTTGAAAGCCGACAAACCGGCCGAGATCACCGCATCCATGGAAGGGTACTCTTTTACTTTCACTTCATCTATCATTCCTCAGAAAGCCCTGAACAAGCCTCTGAGTGAAGAAAACATCCGGAAGCACTTCGATCACTTCAAGGAGAGCGCCTATGAACTCTCTTCTTTGGAGATCTCTTCGGAAGATGTCTTCTTACCGGTATCTTCCATCAAGGAGATGAGAAGGGAATTCCTCGCAGCTCTCGATGAAGACAGACTGTCTTCCTTCCGCCGCACCGTCAGAGAGATGAACTGCGATTTCTATCCTCTGGAAGATGAAACAGAAACCAGAGGGATCACTATCGACGATATCTCGCCGGTCAATCCGGAAAATAACTATGGAGACATCATCGCCGATGCCGGAGGACTCCTGAAAGGGAAAGACAGGACGGCTTACTATACCCTCAACATCACCAATTCCTATGGTTATGAGTTCCTCAAGAGACTGGGTTTCAAGGACATCTGTCTGTCTACAGAGCTTAATGAGACAGCCATCCGTAAACTCATTGAGGGTTATATGAAACATACAGGACATTCCTGTTCTCCTCTGGTTCTTCACGAAGGAAGAAGAGTCCTCATGTATATCAAAGCCGATCCTTTCGGACGCTATATGAAAGAAGGCCATGACTATGTCCTCATCGATAACGGCAGGGAATACGGCCTCCGCAAGAGAGAGGGCATCAGCGAGATCCTGGAAGAGGAAAAGGAACGCACGGTACCGGAAGGATGCCGTCCTTTAGATATTAAAAGTATATAGATAGGGCATACGCTTATCTGTTATAATAAACAAGTTAGAGAGGTTCACTAGATGTTTTTAAAGCGTATTGAAATGCAAGGCTTTAAATCTTTCGCAGATCGCATCGTGATCGATTTTGATGACCCTGTTACCGGAATCGTCGGTCCGAACGGCTGCGGAAAGTCCAATATATCTGAC
The DNA here is from genome assembly GCA_017419065.1 of Erysipelotrichaceae bacterium. Lineage (GTDB taxonomy): Bacteria > Bacillota_I > Bacilli_A > Erysipelotrichales > Erysipelotrichaceae > Colivicinus. The sequence continues at coordinate 1,304 of JAFOMB010000056.1, forward strand.
GCGATACGATGGGTGCTGGGAGAACAGAGCGTCAAGTCGCTGCGCGGTGACAAGATGACCGATGTCATCTTCGCCGGAAGCGAGAGCCGCAAGCCGATGAGCATGGCGGAAGTCACCCTCGTTTTTGACAATTCCTCACACTATCTCAACTCCGACCTCGATGAGATCGAAGTCACCCGCCGTATCTACAACACGGAAGAAGATGCGGAATACCTGATCAACCGCAAGAACGTCCGTCTGCGTGACATCCAGGACCTCATTCTCGATACCAGTCTCGGCAAGGATTCTCTCTCCATGATCACCCAGGGCAACATCTCTTCCTTTGCGGAAGCGAAGCCGTATGACCGAAGAGGCATCTTTGAAGAAGCAGCCGGTGTAAGTAAATACAAGAAGAGAAAGAACGAATCTCTCAATAAGCTGGAAAGAACTAAAGAAAACCTTGATCGTACCCTGGATATCCTGAACGAACTGGAAAGACAGGTCAATCCGCTGCGCCGTCAGGCCAGGAAGGCTGAACTCTACAGGGAAAAGAAGAAGAGACTCGAAGAGATCGAAGTCGCTGTTTTAGTCGACAGTATCCGCCGTCTGGGAGCTCAGAAGGATGAGATTGAGAAGTCCAAATTCGATCTGGAGACCCAAATCAGCATGCAGGAAACGACGATACAGGTCCATGAAAACAACAACTTCCAGGCCAAGAGCGACCTGAAGGAATACGACCGCGAGATCGATGCCATCCAGGACAAGCTGGTGAAGACGATCAATGAGATCCAGATCTTTGAAAACAGAAAGGTCGAGATCGACGAAAAGAGGAAGTACGCGATCGAACACGGCTCCAGTGAAGAAAAGATCAAGGAGACAGAAGCACTCCTGGATGAAGCCAAATACGAATACGAAGACAGAAAAGAACGTCTCGAAAAGGCCAACTGCGAGATCGAACTGCTCAATACCAATCTGACCGAGACAGCCATCAAGCTGGCTGATGCCTCTTTGAATAAAGATGAGAGCGCCAATGTCGTCAACCGTCTGCGCAACCGCATCGAAGTCTTAAAGAACATCTTACGCGATCCGTTCTCGGCTCAGTCCCAGTCCGGTGTCCGCGCTGTCATGGCAAACCGTTCCGCCATACCGGGTATCCTGGGTGTCGTGGGACAGGAACTGCATCCGCAGGAAGGCTATGAAGAAGCCGTTGCGACCGCTTTAGCTGCCGCTTCCTACAATATCGCTGCCAAGAATGAGGAATCTGCCCGTCACGCGATCGACTTCTTAAAGAAGAACCGTTCCGGAAGGGCGACTTTCCTGCCGCTTACAGCGATGAGAAGAAGAGATGTCCGCTATGAGGACATGGTCGTCTGCGAGAATACCAAGGGCTTCCTGGGACGCTGTGAAGACTTCTGCGACTGCGATCCGGCTTTTGACCTCATCAGAAGTTCTCTGCTGGGCAATGTCTTAGTGACAGACAACCTCGAATACGCCAACAATCTCGCCAGACTCCTCAAGTTCGGCTACAAGATCGTCACCCTGGACGGCGATGTCGTCCACCGCGGCGGTTCCATGACCGGCGGTAAGGTCCGCAATGAGATCAACATCGTGACGGCCTCCAGTGAACTGAACCGTCTTGAGAAAGATATCGTCTCCTATGAAGCCAGAAGGGACCTGGCCGTCAAGGAATACAATGAACTCGTCCGTTCCAAAGAATCGATCGAGCTGCACATCACGGAGCAGCGCATCGCCATCGCCAAACTGGAACCGGTCGTAGAAGCAAAACGCGCCAAGTATGAAAAACTGAAGGCCGATTTCGACCTCATCTCGCCGAAGGCTTCCGAAGAAAACACTTCCTTCCTGGATACCCTTATCCAGGAACTGGCAGATGCCTATGCCAGAAGAGATGAATACTCGACAGCCCTGAAGCTGAAAAGAGATGACCGTCAGAAGCTCTCTTCCGATATCGACCGCAAGGATCAGCAGATCCGTCAGCTGAGAAGAAAGCTCGATGACGCCAACAGAGCCATCCGTCAGGTAGAAGCCGATTCCGCCGTCGTTGAG
>JAFOMB010000057.1 GCA_017419065.1 Erysipelotrichaceae bacterium
GACGTATGCGTTCCATGTAACGTTCACGCTTGATCATAGACATCCCTCCTCTCATCTGTATTATATCAGTTATAACTGAAGAAAATATAAAAATAAACAATTCTTTCAGTTATAACTGAAAGAATGAATGAAAACAGATATTTCTTCAGTTATAACTGAAAGAAAAAGACCCTTCGGTCTTTATTTCTTTCTGGCTTTTGTAAGAGCGGCCATGATGCCGAGCTTTCCATACTCATAGGTCAGTCCTCCCTGCATGTACAGTGTATACGGAGGGATGACCGGAGCGTCGGCACTGAGTTCAATGGTGCTTCCCTGGGTGAAGGAACCGGCGGCCATGACTTCCTCGAAAGGATATCCCGGCATCGGTGCCGGCAGGACTCTGACGAAGGAGTCGATCGGGGAGGATTCCTGAATGCCCTGGGTGAACTTCACGAGGGAATCCTCATCTCCCAGTTCGACTGTCTGGATGATGTCCGTTCTCTTTTCATCGTATCTAGGAGAGACGTTCTTATAGCCGAGCTTCTCCATCATGTAGGCCGCAAAGACAGCCGTTTTCAAAGCGCTGTTGACAGCCTTCGGTGCCATGAAGATGCCCTTGAAGAAGGCGTTGTTCTGATTGAAGTTGGCCCCCTGTTCCTTTCCGATGCCCGGAGAGGTGAGGCGGTCAGCCACCATGTCGACATACTTCTTCTTTCCAGCGACATAGCCTCCGGTAGAAGCGACACCGCCGCCCAGGTTCTTCATCAGGGAACCGACGACGACATCAGCTCCGATGTCCCCGGCTTCCTTTTCCTCGACGAGTTCGCCATAGCAGTTGTCGATCATGATGATGACCTCTTCATTGACCTCTCTGATTCTTTCGATCAGGTGGCCTATTTTGTCTAATGTGAGAGAAAGTCTGTGGGAATAGCCTCTGGAGCGCTGTATCTCGACGAGCTTCACATCTCTTTTCTTCAGCCTTTCAACGATCTTCTCCTCATCGAATTCATTGTCGATGAGATCGATCTGTTCATACTTCACGCCATAAGCCTTCAGTGACTGTGTAGAATCTCCGATGAGACCGATCATCTCCTGTAAAGAATCATATGGCGTCCCCGTCAGGGAGATCATCGTATCCCCGTACTTCAGAAGGGCCGAGAAAGCCAGGTACAGGGCGTTTGTGCCGGACATGATATGAGGTCTCACCAGGGCGTCTTCCGTCCCCAGAACGGCTGAAAAGATCTTCTCGAGCTTATCACGGCCCGGATCATAGTTCCCGTATCCGTTGATATCCGCAAAGTCGCTGTAGGAGACCTTGTTTTCAAGGAAGGCTGATAAGACCTTGTCGGAATTGACCATACAGATCCTGTCCAGTTCCTGATAGACATCCTTCAGGTCTTCCTCTGCCTGTAAGGAGAGATCCCATACTTCTCTATCTATTTCATTTCTGATCATATTTTCACCTCAACGATACTATTATAACGGGTTTATAAAGATAGGGAAGAGAATGAGGAGAAGTCCCGAAAGGAAAAGTGGTAGTATGAAAAAGTGCACAGTGA
>JAFOMB010000058.1 GCA_017419065.1 Erysipelotrichaceae bacterium
GGTCCGCTTCCTGCAGGACACCTATGGTCTGGCCATGACGAATGAGGACACCTTCATCGGCGGCTTCTCCATGGGAGGCTTCGGTGCCTTACATACCGGCTTTGCGTATCCGGAGACCTTCGGAGGCGTCATGGCCCTGTCCTCGGCTCTTATCATCCACCAGCTCAAGAATATGAGTCCGAAGATGCAGAATCCGATGGCCAACTACGAATACTACGTCGATACCTTCGGGGACCTCTCCAAGGCGGAAAAGAGCGATCACAATCCGGAAGTCCTCTTTAAGAGAAACAAGCGGAAGGGCATCGCCAATCCGAAGGTATACATGGCCTGCGGAACCGAGGACTTCCTGATTGAACCGAACCATGAGATGAGAGACTTCTTAAAGAAACAGAAGGCCGAACTCAAATACGAAGAAGGACCGGGCATGCACAACTGGGACTTCTGGACACCGTATACCTATAAGGGAATCGAATATCTGTTAGAGGAAAAATAAGGGAGGAAACATACCATGAGCGATTTTGAAAACGCAAAAGTACTCGTCAAACAGGGCTGGCTGCAGGGCTACACTGACGGCCATGTCAAAGTCTATAAGGGCATCCCGTATGCCGCTCCGCCGGTCGGTGAAAGACGTTTCGCTCATCCGCAGGATCCGGAGAGATGGAGAGGAGTCCGCAAGGCTACCCAGTACTCCGCAGCTGCCGTTCAGCACGTCATGGAGATCGCCGATATGCCGGCCAATGTTCACGGCGTCCCGCAGTTCCTGGCTCCTTCCCAGTATGAGGAAGACTGTCTCTATCTGAATGTCTGGACACCGGCAAAGACAGCGGAAGACAAACTTCCGGTCTTCATCTGGATACACGGCGGCGGCATGGTCGCAGGAAGCGGCTGTGAAGTCGTCTGCGACGGTATCGGCTTCGCCAAGAGGAAAGACATCGTCGTCGTCACGATCAACTACCGTTTAGGTTTCTTCGGTTTCTTTGCGCATCCGGAACTCACGGCAGAGGCCGGAGGTACTTCCGGAAACTATGCCCTCTATGATATGAGAAAGGCCTGCCTCTGGGTCAAGGGAAACATCGCAGCCTTCGGCGGCGATCCGGACAGGATCACCGTGGCGGGACAGTCCGGCGGTGCTGCCGGAACCGGTGCCTTACACGCTTCTCCTTTGATGAAAGGCATCATCCAGAGAGTTTCCATCGAATCCGGTCCGATCTACTGGGGCTTCATGCAGCCGGGACCGAGAAAGAGAATGGAAGACCTCGGTGTCGAATACATGAACTACATCGGCGTCAAGGACATCGCGGAATTACGCCGTAAAGACGCCTGGGAACTCTTCGACAAGTACGAGGAATTCCAGAGATCCAAGGGCATCGGTCCGATGGGCTTCGGCTTCTCCTTCTGTGTGGATGGAGAATTCCTTCCGAAACCGTATTCCGAGATCATGGACAACGGCGAATTCAATGACTTCGATGTCCTGATGGGTTCCTGTGCCCAGGAATTCCCGGCTGTCAGAGCGGACGACTACTCCGTTGAGAAGTTCCATCAGTACCTGGAAGAAGCCTTCCCGGACAACGTCGAGAATATGAAGAGATGGTATCCGGCTTCCAACAATATCGAAGCTGCCAAGCAGGCATCCACGATCGCCAGTGACATCATGCTGCTGGGATCCGCGAAGCTCGGCGAACTGGCTCATAAATATAACAGAAATGCCTATATCTGGCTGATGTCCAAGGAAAACGAGACCGAGAGAGGTCATAACGACGGTTCCCCGCACTGTGCGGAGATGCCGTATGTCTTCGGCAGAGTCAATACCGGCGAGAGAAATCCGTTCTTCCCATATCACTGGGTCGGTGCGGACTATGACTTCATGGAACTCATCCAGGGCTACTGGTATACCTTTGCGGCTACCGGTGATCCAAACGGCGACCAGAGACCGGTATGGAAGAAATACGAAGACAAGTTCGACATCATCAATCTGAACAATCATTCCGATATGATGTCAAAAGAACAGCAGGAGAAGTATCACTACTTCTATGAAAAACTCCAGAACAACAACTTCGTCGTCTCCCTCTTCGGACCGGCTAAGTTCACGCCGAAACATGACTAAGAAAGCATTACTGGAAGTCCGGGTCGATATGAACGGCCCGGGTTTCCGTATGGAAACAGATAGAGGAGAGATCTCCATGATCCCCTTCTCCGGGATCGTCCAGGGAGAACTCTTCCATGGCATCGTAGAACCATGGGGTGTCGATACACAAAGAGTTGATCATGCCGGGATAAGGCATCTCTCTGCCCGCTATGTACTCACCGGGAAAGATAGAGACGGCCAGGACTGCCACATCTTCGTGGAGAACAGCGTCGATATGCCAAACATCCCTTCCCCTTCCTTTAAGAGCGTTCCTGTCTTCTATACCGACAGTAAGCTCTTAGCTCCTATCCTTCACAGAGACGCCTTCTATGGAGAGGGAAATGTGGAAGACGGAAAACTCTGGATCCGGTTCTATGAAGTATAAAGGAGATCATTATGACAATTCAGGAAATACTCGATAAGATACACGCCTATCACCCCGATCTGGGGGATGCCCGCACCTGCGATGTCGTCGTAGGTGCTGACCCGAACAGAGAGTGCACGGGGATCCTCATCTCCATCGCACCGACTGTCCCGGTCATCAAAAAGGCCATTGAGGTCGGTGCCAACTTCATCTTCGTTCATGAACCGACCTTCTGGAGCGGCTATGACGATGAATGCGAATGGCTTGAAGGAAATGATGTCTATGAAGAAAAGAAAGCTCTTCTCATAGACAACGGCATCACCGTCTTCCGTGACCATGACCACATGCACGCGCACAGACCGGATGGCATCTTCCACTACATGATGAAGAACCTGGGCTGGCTTGAATATGCGGTCCCGGGGAAGAGAGGTTTTGAAGTCGTCCTGCCTCCGACAAAGCTGATCAACCTCATCCATCACATCAAGAATGTCATGGGGCTCGAACACATCCGCTATATCGGAAACCCGGAAGCCATCGTATCGAAGATCGGCTTCTGCGGTCACTTATTACCGGGTGCCCATTCCAACTGGTCCAACAACGATCAGGTTGCGGCAAGCTGGGACTATGATGTCGTCATACCTGGTGAGACTGTCGACTGGACTGTTCCTCTCTATTTCCGTGATGCGGCAGACCTCGGCAGAACAAAGGCCATGATCGTACCGGGACACTTCGTCCAGGAAGAAGCCGGTATGGCCTTAGCAGAAGAATGGCTGAGACCGGTCGTAGGAGATGATGATCTTCCGATCACTTTCTTCCCTGCCGGAGATATGTGGAAGTACGAATAATCTGTCTATCATCGATCATTGAAAAAGGCTGTTGAAGAACAGCCTTTTGATTTTCTTTCTGAATAATAACTTTCTTACAGTACAGCGATCACTGCCATCAGCATTTCCCGGGACAGGTAGCCGTCTACCACATAAGCCCAGGTCCCGTCTGCGTTATTGATACGGTCTTTGCTGATCCGGTATACCCATCTTCCCTGCGCGTCTTTTACGATATCCCCGTCAAAGCGCAGATACCATAGTCCATCCGCATACTTGATGAGATCCCTGTCGATATAATACTGCCGTTTTCCATAGGCATCGTATACAGTGTTTCCTTCAAGCCGGTACAGACATCTTCCATAGGCATCATTGATCCTGTTCCCATCGACCGTGAGATACCGGGTCCCGTCTTTTCTGTTGATTCTGGTCATATGTCACTCCTCATCATCATTTTACTGTAATTATCGGGGAAAGATTCATTTTCAAAAGAATTCTGTTCCTATTCAAATGCCCTGTCTCTTTCTCTTTCCTACAATGAAGTTAGAAAAACACAGGGAGGTATCCTATGTCTGCGATCAGAACTGTCCATACAGAAGAAGTCTCTACCGGAGGCTTTATCACATCTCTTTTTATCGACCAGAATGAAGTCCTCGTCTATCAGCCGAAGGACATCATGGAATCCGATATCATCAACCACGGCTATTCCGCTCCTTTACTGCTGGTATTCGGAGAAGGAAAGTTCGCGAAGGAAGAAGCTGTGAACTATGCCGAAGAGACAAAGCTCGCCTTCATCGCTCAGGAAAACGGCAGCAGTGTCGTCTTCATCAATCCAAAAGATTCCTGGGATCAGGAAGAGGAAGGCGTCTATGAAAGAGTCTTAGGCAAATGCAAGATCTCGCAATGGGGATTCTCGCATGGCATCCTCTATGACGAAAAGGTCGCCCACAACCAGTTTGAAGAGATGGCCATGAAGAGACCGGGTTTCGATCCAATACCGGAATACTTTATCTTCGCCTCTCCTGTCGCGACCTATGTCTACGCAAAGGGAAAGGGTGCCGATTACTTCGCCAAGTATTATCTGAAGGAAGTCACCGGAAAGAACTCCATGGGAGACCTCGGTTTCGCGGATATCACGATGACCGCTGTCACTTTGGAAGAACTCTCCATTGTCCCTGCAGTCTCCTGCGAAGATGTCTCCATCGTCTCTGTCCATAACAGGGAAGAGATCAATGACACATTAAAAGCTTCAAACAATCGTGTCGCTGTCTGTGAAACGTTGGATGTGGTGGCACAGTATGATGCCTATATCGGCGACTATAAGAGATGGGCCGGAAAGATCCGCAAGTCAGTCAACTACCGCAAGGAAGGTATCATCATGAAACCGCAGAGACTCATGGTAACAGTCTCTGATGACAATCACTTCAACGTCTCCCGTCCGAAACACGAAGCCGGCTATGTCCTCTTCTATGACAGAGACCTCGATGTGAAAGATAAGGAGAATCCGGTACCGTTGCTGTTATGCTTCCACGGAGGCGGCGATACCGCGATCGCTACCGCCATCATCGGCCAGTGGCCGGAGATCGCCAAGGAGAACGGCTTCATCCTCTGTGCCGTTGAGATGCACCTGCAGGTCACTGCTACCGAGACATTAGAGATCGTCCGTCATCTTGAAGAAGAATACGCGATCGACAAGACGAGGATCTATGCGACAGGCTTCTCCATGGGCGGCATCAAGTCCTGGGACTTCTATCAGGAATATCCGGAACTCTTTGCGGGAGTCGCTCCGATGGATGCGACGGTCGATGTCGGAGAGAATACCCAGTTCTCCAAGGCCCGGAGAGTCAATGAAGATGTCCTTCTTCCGGTCTTCTATAACGGCGGGGAAGAATCTCCTCTGGCAGAGACACCAAATCAGGAAGTCAAATGTCTCAATAGGATCGCCCATACCTTCCGTGTCAACAGAGTCGCAAAACCATACGATATCCGCTTCGAAGAGAAAGAAAACTGGGAAGATAAGATCTACGGCGTCTCCGGAGACGAGAATGAAGTCCTCCACGATCCGGACTTCCCGGAAAGTGAGACAAGAGTCCGCTATTATCGAAGCGAAGACGGCAATATCTACACCGCCCTCTGTTCTATCTCCCATCACAAACATGAGATCCGTCCGTTCACCTGCCGTCTGGCCTGGAAGTTCATCAGTCAGTTCCGCAGGAAAGACGGAAAGATCGAAATCGTCCAATAGTAAAGAAAGAACCTCATCGAGGTTCTTTTTCTCACTACTTCAGGATCTCTTCTCTCAGGGAAGAGATCTTTCCTTTTGTGGTTTCATCATAATCTTCATTATGACAGCCTTCCCGGCATAAGCACATCGATAGATGTCTTTCGTCGTAAGCTTCCCATCTTTCAAGACCTTCCCCGTTTGGATCCCCGGTTCTTGCGAAGTTCGCCCAGTACTTTGTCATCTCTTGGGACAGCTTCCGGTCTTCTTCGGTATAAGGTCTCCAGGAACCGTCTAAGGTGCCGAACTGATAGCGGTTATCACAGGAGTGCGGTGTTCCGGTATCATCTCCGGGCTGCGGGGCATCAAAGACGTAATGATGGACTTTCTTCTTTCCGTTTCTCCTCATCATTTCCGCGAAGGCCGTGCTCTGGGCAGCGAGATTGGAGCCGAACATCGGCTCTCTATCAGAAACACCTTCATCGACAGTACAGCCGATGATGATATCGATGTCATCCATCTTTCCTTCTTTGATCATCTGATCGATGTCTTCCGGGAGGACATAACCATCGGTATAGAGATTGAAGCCATTGAAGAATCCAAGTTTATCATTAGCGTCCCGCAGGACTTCTGCCGGGAGTTTCCTCATCTCTTCGATGCTTGCACATCCAAGATCCTTCATGACTTTCACACCCAGTTCCTCGAGTTTCTTCCGGCCATCTTCCTGCATGATGGAACCGACACCACCGGCAGACTGGATGGAGATGTGTCTGATGAGATGATCGCTCAGCGGCGAACAGGCAGCTGCCAGGGAACACCTTCCGCCGGCTGACTGGCCGAAGACTGTGATGTTGTCAGGATCACCGCCAAAGGCAGCGATGTTTTCATGGACCCAGCGCACTGCTTCGATCTGATCCATCAGACCGTAGTTCCCGGAGGCATCATGACCGCTTTCTTTTGCGAGTTCCGGATGGACAAAGAAACCGAAGATATTGAGACGGTAGGTCACGGTGATCAGGATGCAGCCTTCCTTACAGAAGGCATCGCCGCAGTATTCGTAATCGGAGCCGTACCACTGCTGACAGCCTCCCCCATGGAGATAGATCATGACCGGAAGCTTCTCGTCTTCCCTTTCAGCCGGAGTATAGATATTGAGATAGAGACAGTCTTCACTCATCTCAGGAGGATAAGGATAGTTTTCGATGTGGATGTAGGGA
>JAFOMB010000059.1 GCA_017419065.1 Erysipelotrichaceae bacterium
AAGAGGACATCTGTCCTCTTCTCTTATTCTTCTGTTTTGTATGTCTCTTCGCCATTGATATCCGTAACGGTTTCGATATCTTCCGGCTTCATGAGTTTTCCTTCATGGAGCACGAGTTTCTTCGCCAGGATATCATCGATCTCTTCGGCTGTCAGGGTCTCCTGGACCATGAGGGCCTGGGCGATCAGTTCGAGCTCATCCTTGTGTTCCAGGATGATCTTCTTGGCCTTTTCATGACAGCTGTCGATGATCTTGCGGACTTCGACATCGATCTCATAGGCGACCTGCGAAGAGGCGTTGCTAGGAGAATTGTAGTCTCTGCCCAAGAAGACGTTTCCGGAAGACTGGTCATACTGGATAGGTCCCAGATCAGACATACCATAGGTCGTGACCATGGACTTTGCGATACGGGTCGCGGACTGGATATCGCCGCTGGCTCCGGTCGTGATGTCATCGAAGAAGATCTCTTCGGCGCTTCTGCCGCCCATGTAGGAAGTGATCGTATCCAGGAGTTCGTTCTTGGAGTTGAGGATCTGTTCCTTTCTCGGCGTCAGCAGGTTATAGCCGCCGGCGGCTCCTCTTGGGATGATGGTGACTTTCTGGACGATGGCACCGTCCGGCAGATTGAGACCGACGATCGCATGGCCTGCTTCGTGGTAGGCTACGAGTTTCTTCGTATAGTCATCATAGGTCTTGGACTTCTTGGCCGGACCCATCATGACACGGTCGATCGCTTCATCGATCTGCTGGACACCGATGGCGTCCTTGTTCTCACGGACAGCGAGGATAGCTGCCTCGTTGAGGACATTCTCAAGATCGGCACCGGAGAAGCCCGGCGTTCTTTTGGCTAAGGCACCCAGGTCGACACCCGGTTCCATGATCTTGTTTCTCGCATGGACCTTCAGGATCGCTTCTCTTCCCTTCATATCCGGTAAGGAGACGGTGATCTGTCTGTCGAAACGTCCCGGTCTTAACAGAGCGTTATCCAGGACATCCGGTCTGTTGGTCGCCGCGATGACGATGACGCCGGAGTTATCGGACATACCGTCCATCTCGACCAGCAGCTGGTTCAAAGTCTGTTCTCTTTCATCATGGCCGCCGCCTAAGCCGGCACCTCTCTGACGTCCGACCGCGTCGATCTCATCGATGAAGATCATGCACGGGGCTGTCTGCTTGGCTGTTTTGAATAAGTCTCTGACACGGCTCGCACCGACACCGACGAACATCTCTACGAAGTCAGAACCGGAAATGGAATAGAAAGGCACATTGGCCTCTCCGGCTACGGCCTTCGCCAGTAATGTCTTACCGGTACCCGGAGGCCCGACCATGATGATGCCCCTCGGGATACGGGCACCCAGCTTGGAGAACTTGCGAGGTGTCTTGAGATACTCGATGATCTCTTCCATCTCTTCTTTTTCTTCATCGCAGCCGGCCACATCCGAAAAGCGGACACGGATGTCATCTTCCAGTCTCGCTCTCGACTTGGAGAAGTCAAAGGCCTGCTTGTTGGCAGAACCTCCGCCCATCCTGTTCATCATGAAGTAGCCTAAGACCAGGAATATGACCAGAGGCAGTACCGAGGTAGCGAGTTCCAGAAGCAGATTGGCGGAATTCGCATCGACGATCGTCACGTTCTCGATCTTTTCGATGTCCTCCATGAGTTCATCGACGGTCTTTTCCGTATTCGGGATGGTGGCGGTGAACTGGGTAGGCTTGCCGTTATCATCATAGATACCGGCTGCCGTCATGGTGTTGTAGTCAATGGATACTCTCATCTGGGTGATAGAGGATCCTTTTACGAGTTTTTCGAATTCCGAATAGGACAGTGCTTTGGAAGCCGAAGACTGAGACGGCTGCATGAAGATCATGAGCAGGAAAAGGCTCACGATCAGATACGGCAGATAATTCAGAAACTTCGGCGGTGTGTTTCTATTGTTGTTAGGGTTGTTCGGGTTCTTGTTTGACATTCACATCACTCCTTGTACAGCTCTTCTTTCAGAACACCGACGTAAGGCAGGTTCCGGTATTTCTGATTGAAATCCAGTCCGAAGCCCACGACAAATTCATTTGGGATCACGAAGCCGGTATAGTCCGCATCGATATCAATGACACGGCGGTCAGGTTTATCCAGGAGAGAGACGATCTTGACGGTCTTCGCTCCTTTAGAATAAAGCAGGTCTCTGACTTTTAACAGCGTTCTGCCCGTGTCGACGATATCTTCGATGAGGAGGATATCCTCTCCGATGATGGAACGGTCCAGATCCTTGACGATCTTGACATCGCCTTCCGATTCCGTACCGCTGTAGCTGCTGACATCCATGAAGTCGATCTCGAGGTCGACTGTCATCCTCTTCATCAGTTCAGCCATGAAAGGGACAGAGCCCTTTAAAAGAGAAACCATGATCGGTTTTCTTCCTTCGTATTCTTTCGAGAGAATTACTCCCAGTTCCTTGCATTTTTCAGTGATCTCTTCTTCGGAGACGAGCACATGATCGATATCCTTATGCAGCATGTATATGATCCTCCGTATAATTTAATATTTTAACATAAACCAGTTATCTTTAATAGAATGATGGTCTTTATCGCATCCCAGACCATAGACGTAGATGATGACGCCTTCCCTGTTTTCCAGGACAGGCCATCTCATCCTCTCCTCCTTCGGGATCTTGCGGTCGATGAAGAAACGGTTCACCTTATTGTTTCCGAAGCGCATGGCGATCTCATCGCCTTCTACTGCATTGCGCAGTGTGACAGGGAAGTCTTCTTCTGTCACCGTGACGCCTTCGACCGTCTTTCCGCTTTTCTTCAGCCGTACCGGCGGATAGAAGCCATAGGCGATCTTTTCAAAGGTGTAGGAAAAAGATTCCGGCTTTTCAAACGCCGAGATCATCCCGTAGTCCCTCGAAAGGATCTTGTCCCGGATTTCGATGCAGAGATCCTTCTTCTCTTCGATCTGCCGTATGAGCTCTTCGATATGTCTTGCGCTGAGGTCTTTATAGAGCCAGTGGCGCAGTATTTCTTCTTTATATGGGTATGCCAGGAAGTCCTTCACAGGGATGGTCTTTCTTCCTTTGAGGAAGTCTTTTACTTCTTTTCGCTTTTCTGCTTCCCTTCTGTTTTCCTCATCGATCTGCTTCTTTAAGAGGAGCTTTCCCTTTTTCGTCATCTTTTCGATCTGAGAATGGCGGATGAGGTTCCGCCGGTAGTGATCGCTCTGATTGGATTCATCGATGCCGTAAGGGATATCATTCTCCACACAATAGGAAAGCAGTTCCTCCTTGGTGTATCTGAGTAAGGGGCGGATGAT
>JAFOMB010000060.1 GCA_017419065.1 Erysipelotrichaceae bacterium
GATCACGATGTCACGTCTCACAAGATCCCCTGTCTCCGGAACATTACCCTTTGTGTAGGCCTTGAGGGCCCCTTCCAGGGTCTCGGAAACTTCCATGTGGGAATACTGGGAAGCATCGACGATCGCATACATCTTCACAAGGCCCAGATTGTCTTTCAGCACCATCACATAGGCCGGAGCGCCGTCGATATTGATGAGGCTTGGGAAGGACGCACGGTATCTCTTTTCCTGGACTTCACCTTCGGCCGCTCTCATGACAGAATCTTCATCTGTCGATTCGAAGTAGGCCAGAGAGATCTCGCCGCTTCTCTCATTGGCCATGTAGTAGCCGATATTCGATTCATCGTTGGTGACAGAGGTCACACCGGTATAGACATAGACATCGTTGTCCTTGATGACGTAGCCGAAGTCGTTCTCTCTTTCTTCTTCACCGTCGCTGTTATAGGTCACGGTCGTAGCGGATTCGATGAGGCCTTTCTGTCCGAAGATGGAGTTCCAGAAGCCGTTGACGAGTTTTCCGCGGATGTCGAAGTACTTCGAGATGTAGTCGCCGTTATAGACGATGTCGACCCATTCCGGAAGATCCTTTGTTTCATAGCGCATCGTATCGCCGTTCACCGGATCGACGACAATGGCGCCGTTGATCTTCTTTCCTCCGAATAATCCGATCGTATAGGTATAAGTAGGAGCTACATAGTAGGCCTTTCCCTCTTCATCGATCTCAAAGTGCGGTGTATCGAAGAAGACTGTCAGATACTTTCCGTAGATGTGTCTCTCCAGGTCCTCCGAGAAGCGGGCACTCGGGACGTATTTCATCCCCTGTTCCAGTTCGACATATTCAGCAGTGAGGGCGTTCGGATCGACGATCACATAGCCCGGGATGCCGGTTCCCCTGTTGGCTGCCCACTTCCATAAGGACGCATAGCGCAGTGCGGAGACCTTTACCGGGGCATCGTGATAGGCGATGGTCATATAGTCGTCGGATACTTCAAACTGGCTGACGATATCGCTCAGAGCGCCGATCTTGCGGTTGCCGAGGACCTTGCTGGACTCGGTATCCATCAGCGGGATCTGATCGAGGTCATCTACAGTCGGCAGATCTCTTTCTTCGCTCATCTGCACATCCAGCAGCTTCGTATAGGCAGAAGCGTGGAAGATCTGCGAAGAGGCGATACCGCCGACGAGAAGGAAGACGATCAGGACAGCAGCGATGAGGCCAGGGACCTTTGCGGCTTTCACCTGTTCCGGCGATGTCTTCTTCCCCAGGGAGAAGATCAGAGCGATCGCGATGACGTTCATCAGGATGATGATCCAAAGACCCGGATTGCGGAAGCTGATCACCGGCAGTGCTGTATAGAAGATAAGGGCATTCAATACAATCAAGATGACGCCCGGAATGACGATCTTTTTCATAAGACGTTCCTCCTTTATATGGTATCTTGATTGTATCATAGGTTCGTTTGACCGTCAATAGATGATAGAAAAAGACCGTTTTCACGGTCTGTATTTTTATAAGAGATCCTTCATCTCCGGAATGGAATCGGCAGCGCCTTTTCCCTGAACGGTGATGCTGGAAGCTTTCGCAGCCAGATCCAGAGCCTTCTTGACATCCTTATCCTTCAGATAGGAAGCCAGGAAGAAACCGGTAAAGGTATCCCCGGCCGCTGTCGTATCGACGGCAGTCACAGGATAGGCCTTCTGATAGACCACCATGTCCTTTCCGATATAGTAGGAGCCATCCTTTCCGACGGTCATGACGACTTCCTTATCGGCGTATTTCTCCTTTAAAGCCAGAATGATGTCTTCGATCTTCTCGCTGTCGCATTCCGATAAGCCCCTTCCCTCTGTCTCATTCACGATGAAGAGATCGATGAGGTCTAACGGATAGGAAAAGACCAGTTCATTCATCGGCGCGGTATTGAAGGCGATATACATCCCCAACTCACGAGCCTTCCGGATGATATAGGACATAGAGGAGATCTCGTTCTGCAGTAAGAGGACATCGCCCTCTTCAAAGTGTTCCAGGACGTCATCGACCTGTTTTTCATCGATGAGCTGGTTGGCGCCTCCGTATAAGACGATACGGTTTTCACCCCTGCAGACTTCGATACGCGCATGGCCTCCGGCATTCTTCTCGTCCTTCAGGAGATAGTCTGTCTTGACGCCGTACTTATTCAGATAGTCGATGAAATCCTGTCCGTCATAGCCGACTCTTCCCGCATGATAGACATCGAGTCCTGCCTTCTTCAAGGCGATGGACTGATTGAGACCCTTTCCTCCGAATCCTCTCATATAGGAAAGAGAAGACATCGTCTCTCCCGGCAAGACAAAGTGATCGACTTCGTATACATGGTCATAATTCAGTGATCCGAAATTGAGTACTTTCATAGATGATCCCTTCTTCTGTTTCTGTATCCATTATATCGCAGTCTGAAAGGAGAAAAGAAAGGGTACTTGTGAGAGTACCCTGTTTTCTTCATCAATCCAGTTCGGCCTTTCCGGTATAGAGCTGATAGTAGCGTCCTTTTAAAGCCAGGAGTTCTTCATGGTCTCCTCTTTCCACGATCTGTCCGTGTTCGAGGACCATGATCGCGTTGGCGTTTCGGACTGTAGAGAGACGGTGGGCGATGACGAAGGTCGTTCTTCCCTTCATCAGTTCATCCATGCCTTTTTCAATGAGTTTTTCGGTATGGGTATCGATGGAGGACGTGGCCTCATCGAGGATCATGACCGGCGGATCGGCAACGGCTGCTCTGGCGATATTCAGAAGCTGACGCTGTCCCTGTGAAAGGTTGGAACCGTTGGAGGTAAGCATCGTCTGATAGCCCTGAGGAAGTCTGCGGATAAAGGAGTCGGCGTTGCATCTCTTCGCAGCGGCGATGCATTCTTCATCACTTGCGTCCAGACGTCCGTAGCGGATGTTGTCCATGACGGTACCGGAGAAGAGATTGGTATCCTGCAGGACCATGCCGATGGATCTTCTCAGATCATCTTTCCGGATCTCCTTGATCGGGATGCCGTCAAGAGTAATCATACCTTCCTGGTCAGCGACATCATAGAAACGGTTGAGCAGGTTGGTGATGGTCGTCTTTCCTGCACCGGTAGAACCGACAAAGGCGATCTTCTGACCCGGTTTGGCATATAAGGAGATATCTTTCAGGATGGTCTTTCCCTTGACGTAGGAGAAGGTGACGTTGTTGAGACGGACATCACCCTTAAGTTCTATGAGTTTCGGAGGATCGACAGGGATCTTCCAGGCCCATCTCTCTGTCTTCTTTTCGGTCTCGACGAGTTCTTCTCTTCCCTCTTCGATATTGACCAGTTCGATGATGCCGTAGTCGAGTTCCGGTGCGCTGTCCATCATCTCAAAGACTCTCTCGGCTCCGGCTAAAGCCATCATGAAGCCGTTGAACTGCTGGGAGATGTTGGCGATCGGCCCGGTAAACTGACGGACATACATCAGGAAGGAGGTCAGAACGCCCAGGCTCATCGTTCCTTCGATACAGAACTTCGCACCCACGACCGCTACGATGGCATAGGCGACAAAGGCCAGGTTCCCGTTGACCGGGAAGAGCAGGGACGCATAGGCATTGGTCCTGAAGGAGGAAAGATAGAGGGCATCGGCGATCTTGTCGAATTCCTCGATGGCTTCCTTTTCATGATTGAAGACCTTGATGACTTTCTGGCCGGAGAACATCTCTTCGGAATAGCCGTTCATATCGGATACTTCCTTCTGCAGTCCCGCGAAGTAGCGGCGGGAACCGTTGGCCAGGAAGTAGGTCACCAGCATGATGATCACCAGCATCGCCAGTACGATCAGCATCAGACGGAAATTGAGGACGGCCATCATCGTAAAGCAGCCGACCAGGGTCGTAAATGTCGTGATGAGCTGAGGCATCGTATCGGCGACCATCGGCCGCATCGTATCGATATCGTTGGTATAGAGGATCATCATCTCGCCATGGGTATGGGAGTCAAAGACTCTCACAGGCAGTCTCTGCATCTTCTTGAAGAGGTCTTTTCTCAGGTCGTGCAGCATCCCTGTGGAGACGATGGAGATGAGTTTCTTGTTGGTATAGGAGGAGATGACACCGGTCAGATAGACAGCGGCCATCAGACATAACATCCTCACGAAGCCGCTCATATCCGGATTCTCCTGTCCGATGAACGGAACGACGTAGTTGTTGATGATCGGAGTGAAGAAGTAGGAGGAGATGACACCGGTCAAAGAGGAGAGAAGCAGGCAGAAGACAATGGCTGCCAGCTTTCCTTTGTTTCCCTTGACGAGATAATCCAGTGTCCTGCGTATCGTGCCGCCGACGTCATGAGCACGGGCTGTTCTGATCGTCATATATTTCTTTTCGCTCATTATTCAGCCACCCCTTCCATCTGCGTCTGATAGAGATCGCGGTAGACATCGTTTCTCTCCAGAAGTTCATCATGAGTTCCGATATCATCGATAGACCCGTCTTTCATCATGATGATGCGGTCCGCTTCCTTGACGGAAGTGATACGCTGGGCAATGATGATCGTCGTCATCTTTCCCAGCTTCTCTTTAAGAGCCAGCTGGATGCGGTGATCGGTATCGGTATCGACAGCACTGGTCGAGTCATCGAGTATGATGACCTTCGGCTTCTTTAACAGCGCTCTGGCGATGCAGAGTCTCTGTTTCTGACCGCCGGAGACGTTGACGCCTCCCTGCCCCAGATCGGTCTCGTACTTCTTCGGCATCGCCTGGATGAAGTCATCCGCCTGGGCATACCTGCAGGCTTCGACAACTTCTTCATGCGTCGCTTCCGGATTGCCCCATTTCAGATTCTCTTCAATGGTACCGGAGAAGAGCGTGTTCTTCTGAAGGACCATGGATACGGCATCACGCAGGGTGTGGAGCTTGTATTCCTTGACATTCCTGCCGCCTACCAGGACCTCTCCTTCCGTAGCGTCATACAGACGCGGGATGAGCTGTACGAGAGACGTCTTGGAGGAACCGGTGGATCCGATGATCCCGATGACTTCTCCTTCATGTATTTTCAGATCGATATCATTCAGAGCGTTGTTTTCCGCATCCTCCGAATACTTGAAGGAGACATGGCGGAATTCGATATCGCCGTTTTCCACCTGAAGCTCAGGATCGGCATGATCATCATTGATATCCGGGACTTCATCGAGGAGTTCATTCGCTCTGTCGACCGCTGCCTGGGCCATGACGATCTGCATCAGCGCATTGGATACCATGACCAGGGAGAACAGGATAGAGCGGACATAGGCGAGATAGGACATGAACTGGCCTGTCGTGAGGCTTCCGGCGATGATGAATCTTCCTCCGAACCAGGCAATGGCGATCATGCAGGTATACATGATCAGTTCAAAGAACGGCTGCGACATGATGACCAGAGACTCCGCGAAGCGCTGTGCCGTGGTCACGATCCAGGACTTGTTTTCAAACTTCTCCTGTTCATAGTCTTCTCTGACAAAGGTCTTGACGACACGGATGCCTTCGATATTCTCTTTCAGATCATCGTTGAGATCATCGTATTTTCCCATCATGGCGACAAAGCGAGGATGAGCTTTGATCGTGATCGTCATGAGTCCGGCAGCCAGTATCGGGATGATCAGGGCAAAGATCCCGGCCATCTTGTTGTTCATGCGGAAGACCATGTAGAGGGAGATCGCCAGGTTGATCGGCGCTCTCACCAGCATTCTCACGATGGCGACATAGGCCATTCTCAGCATTCTCATATCTCTGGTCAGACGCATGACGATGGAGGAGACAGCGAACTTCTCGATGTTCTTGAAGCTGTAGTCCTGTATCTTCCGGAACATGGCCTTACGGATATTCCGGATGAAGCGGGCCGAGGAGATAGAGGAGAACAGTCCGGCCAGGATCCCGGTCAGAGCCGCTCCTACCGCCAGGGCCACCATGATGAGACCGGTCCTGACGATATAGTCGATATCGCCTCCCAGCTGATTCATGCCGACGTCGATGATCCTCGACATCGCATACGGGATCGCTACCTCAAAAAAGACTTCGATGACGACAAAAAGCGGTCCTAAAACCGCTGCCCACCAACCGTCTTTCGTGTACTTAAACAGTAATTTATACATATTTCATCACCTTTATGTGTTGTATTTTAACACTAAATTATATTAAAGAAAAGGGACTGTTACCGAACGATTTTACCGGAAAAAAGACCTCTTCTTTCGCTTACAATGAAATCATGGAACTCAAGTCTTCCCTTTCAAAAAGAATCCTCTCCTGGTATGAGGAAAATGCCCGTCCCCTTCCCTGGCGCAGGGATAAGGATCCCTATCATGTCTGGATCTCGGAGATCATGCTTCAGCAGACCCGCATCGAGACGGTCATCCCCTACTATGAAAGGTTCCTCGATGCCCTTCCGGATATCGCTTCTTTGGCGTCCGTATCCGATGATGAGCTTTTAAAGCTCTGGCAGGGTCTTGGCTACTACTCCCGGGCGAAGAATCTCAAGAAGGCAGCTATCGCCATCATGGAGAAATATCAGGGCACCTTCCCGGAAGACTATGAGGATATCCGCAGCCTTCCGGGCATAGGTCCCTATACTGCCGGCGCCATCGCCTCCATCTGTTTCGATCAGAAGACACCGGCTATCGACGGGAATGTCCTGCGCGTCTTCGGGCGTTTCCTCGAAGAAGAAAGGAACACCGCAGATGTCTCCTTTAAAAAGGACCTCCACGAAGCCCTCGTCCGGATCTATCCGGAGAAGGCCGGCGATTTCACCAGTGCCCTCATGGAGATCGGCGAGATCCTCTGTCTTCCCAATACCCTTCCTCTATGTGAAGAGTGTCCGTTGAAGAAAGACTGCCTCTCTTATAAACATCAAAGCACTCTCGAATATCCGAAGATGCCGGAAAAGAAGAAGGCCAGAAGAGAAGAGAGAAGTATCTTCCTGCTTCTTCATGAAAATAAAGCGGCCATAGGAAAAAGAGGAGACAGCGGCCTGCTTTCGGGACTCTATGAATTCCCGAATGAGGAAGGACGCTTCTCGGAAGAAGAGATCCTGAATAGATTCAAAGGCCTTCAGCCAGTCTCTTCCAGGAAGGCCGGAAGCTATGTCCACCAGTTCTCCCATATCCACTGGGACAATGAGGTCTGGATCATCCAATGCGGGAAAGAAGACCTCTATGAATGGATGTCTTTGAAGGACATCGAAGAAAAGGCAGCTCTGCCGAGCGCCTTTGCGAAGTGTATGGAATACCTGAAAGAAGAGTTATAAAAACGCCTGATTATCAGGCGTTTCGTTTATCCCCAGATCTCCCGGATCTTCTCTTTGATCCTTCTGGCTTCGGCAGCCGGATCGGCAGCTCCGCGGATACCTCTTCCGAAGATGAAGGTATCTACCGGAATGCCTCTGAAGAGCTCCAGTTCGTTGTAGCCGATCGCACCGGCAGCACAGACCTTCACATCGTATTCTGTCAGTTTCTTCAAGACAGCGATCTCATCCGGTGTCCAGGTACCCGGCAGGTCACCGGAATGCTGAAGAGTCAGCTGCTTGATGCCGCTTTCAAGCCACATTGGGATGTCGTCGAAGGACCAGTGTCCGTAGAGTTCCATCTGAAGTTCTGTTTTGAGACCTCTCTTTTCAACTTCGTCTCTGACACCGGTGATCGTTCCCTTTTCACAGGCACAGAGTATCGTCGTGTAATCCGGTCTTCCTTCCAGAAGCATCCCGGCGATCTTCGCCCCGGCATCGACGATCTTGAGGTCGGCGACCAGCGGCTTTTCCGGATACATCTCACGGAAGAGCTTGACGACTCTGGCCCCTTCCTGGGCGATCAGGCAGTAGCCTGTTTCGATGATGTCGACTTCATCGACGACACCGCCCTGACAGGCTCTGATGGCTTCTTCGGTATTGCTGCAGTCTAACGCTAACTGTATTTTCGGGATCATAACATTCTTCTCCTTATAAAATCATTGATGAAACGGATATCCGGTGTATAGTCTTCTTCATACCAGCACTCGGATACGAGATAGCCCTGATAGTTCACTTCCTTGAGATAATCGAATACCGCTTCGAAATCGACTTTTCCTTCTCCGTAAGGGACATTGTGTTCATCGTGATGGACCGCGTCCTTGATGTGGATGGCCTCGATGACATCGATCCCCTCCTTGAGGTCTTCTACCGGATCGACATCGTTGTAGATGACGTTGCCGGTATCCGCATACTCTTTCAGAAGAGGATGGGAGATCTCTCTGATGAAGGATGATAACTGTTTTGAAGTGTGGAAGTGCGGGACATCTTCCAGGACTTCGATAGCCAGGAGGATGCCGTAGTCTTCATCGAACTTTAATACCTCTTCAATACCTTCACGGTAGAGTCTTCTTGTCTTCTCCGTCGATTCCAACCGAAAGACATCATAGGCTGTTAACTGGATAAGCCTGATGCCCAGCTTCTTTGCGAGGACGATGGCCTTTTTCGTGATCTTGATCCCTTCTTCCCTTTTCTCTTCATCTCCCAGAGGGAAGTAACGGGTCGCTGAGAGGGTCATGGTCTCCAGGCTCATCCCATGGCGGGAAGCGGCCTTTTTCACTTCTTCGATCTCTTCATCGGTATAGTCCAGTTTGTTTAAACGGTTCTTATCGACAGAGATCTCGATGAAGTCATAGCCGGCATCCTTCGCCATCCGATATCTTTCCTCCCAGGAGAGATCCGGGAGGGCTTTTTCATATATCCCAAGAAGGTTTTTCATACATCTCCTTAAAAAGTATGGCTCACAGAAGTGAGCCATACGAATGTTTCTTAGAGGAATGCCGGGAACGGCAGGTTGATGTCTTTTGCGAAGACATCATCGAATCCGCGGTAGTGATGGTATTCGAGTCTGTCCTTGTCATCCGGCCATGTGAACTGTCCGCCGACTTCCCAGATGAACGGTTTGAACTTGTACTGGAGTCTGTTTCTTCTCATAGCCCAGAGGACCAGGATCTCCTTGGTATCAGCCTGGAAGTTCGTCCACAGATCATGGTGGTAAGGGATGATGACCTTGCAGTTGAGGTTTTCAGCCATACGCAGGATATCGCTGGAAGTCATCTTGTCTGTGATGCCTCTCGGGTTTTCGCCGTAGGAACCGAACGCGACGTCGATCTTGTATTCATTGCCGTGCTTCGCATAGAGGTTTCCGAAGTGGGAGTCACCGGAATGATAGATCGTTCCTGCAGGAGTTTCGATGAGATAGGAGACTGCTCTGTCGTCCATGTCTCTGCCGAAGTTCTCGAGGTGGGTCAGATCGCCGGCAGGCGGATTGGTGATCAGGATCGTTCTGTCAACGGATTCGACAGCGTGGATCTTGATATCGCCGACTTCGACGACGTCGCCCGGACGGACAGTAATGCATCTGTCTTCCGGAACGCCCCATTTCTTCCAGAGATCGGTAGCGAACTTGGAGCCGATGAACGGGATCGGTTTTTCGATGTTCTGCAGGACGGCCGCAGCGACGTTGATATCGATATGGTCGGAGTGCGTATGAGAAGCTAAGACAGCGTCGAGGTGCTTGATCTTGAACGGATCGAGGACACACGGGATAGCTCTTAAGTTCGGCTGCATCTGTGTAGCGCCGGACATTCTGGCCATCTGATGATCCGGGTCGATCTTCTTGACGGAACCGTCATCATTGTAATGTGTCTTCTTGCCGGTAGAAGCCCATAAGTCGACCATGATATTGGTGTTGCCTTCAGATTTTACCCAGATACCGGTGTTTCCGAGCCACCACATCTTGAATTTGCCAGGTTCGACAACGGCATCTTCGATCTCTTCATTGAGATACGTACCCCACTCCGGGAATGTGCTCAGGATCCACTTCTCGCGAGTGATATCATTTACATTTGGCATTCTTTTTCCTCCTTATGCATGATGAATGTAAATTACCTACATCCTCATTCTATCTTTTCCCCTATTTTTCTAGAAGAGAATTATATGATTGTTTTATGTTTTTTATGAATGGTTTTATGATCGCATTAAAAATAAAATATTTTAATGTTATAACAGAAAAAGAGGTAAAAGTATGTACGAAAAGGAAAAGGAAAGCATTCTGAGAGCCTGCATGCGGATGAAGGAGTATCAGCTCATCTCCCTGACAGGCGGAAACATCTCTCTGAAGATCGATCAGAACACCTATATCGTCACGCCTTCCGGCATGTTATATGAGGACATGGACATCTCTGACATGTGCGTCATAGACCATGAAGGAAAGCTTATCGAAGGCAAGAGAAAGCCGAGCAGCGACTGGAGCGCTCTGATCTATATCTATGATCATATGCCGGAAGTAAGGGCGACGATACACACCCATCAGCCTTATGCCACGGCGATCGGTCTCGTCAATGAATCTCTTCCTGCCTGCATGGTCACACTGATCGATGCCAATCACGCCAGGATCCACGTCGCTCCATGGAC
>JAFOMB010000061.1 GCA_017419065.1 Erysipelotrichaceae bacterium
ACCGTATCGTTCTGACTTCCATGGGAGGTACTGACCTCTTCGGATGGATGGAAGTCAACCACTTCGATGATGTCGGAGCCAAGTTCATCATGGAGGTCGCCAGAAACAACGTCGGACTCCTCTTACCGGGCTGTCAGCCGCTGTACAATCCGATGTTCGGCCAGTGGCTGCACAAAAACAAGAAGATGTATGAAGACCTCAAGAAGTGGATGCCGGAGTTCCACAAGACCGGTGCCAAGCTCTTCATACAGCTGACGGCCGGCTTCGGCAGGAGCTTTACCGTCTCGCCGATGATGGAGGCCCTCTATTCCAATAAGATCCTCAGAGCTGCCTCCAAGCCGTTCATGGACCTCGACAAGATCACAGCTTCCGCCTCCCCTTCTCCGAACAGATGGAGCGACAAGGTCCCGTCACGTGCTCTCACAAAGGAAGAGATCCACGAGTTCGTCGACAGCTTCGCCAAGTCCGCGAAGATGCTGCAGGATGCCGGTGTCGACGGTGTTGAGATCCATGCTGTCCATGAAGGCTACCTCCTCGACCAGTTCACATTGAAGTACGTGAATCACCGTACCGACGAATACGGCGGTTCCTTCGAAAACCGCTACCGCTTCGCTGTCGAGATCGTTCAGGCCATCAAGGAAGCCTGCGGAAAAGACTTCCCGGTCTCTCTGCGTTACTCGGTCATCTCCAAGACCAAGGGATTCCGTAGAGGCGCCTTACCGGGAGAAGAATACGAAGAAGCCGGAAGAGATCTTGAAGAATCCATCCGCGCTGCCAAGTATCTCCAGGATGCCGGCTATGACATGCTGAACTGCGATAACGGTACCTATGATGCCTGGTACTGGGCTCATCCGCCTATCTACATGCCGGAAAACTGCAACCTCGAAGATGTCGAAGCCATCAAGCCGCATATCGATATCCCGGTCGTCTGTGCCGGAAGAATGGACCCGAAGGTCGCTTCGAAGGAGATCGAAGCGGGAAGACTCGATGCCGTCGGTATCGCCAGGAGTTTCCTGGCTGACCAGGCCTATGTCACCAAGCTCATGGAAGGAAGAGAAGAAGACATCCGTCCATGTATCCTCTGCCATAACGGTTGTTTCAACATGTCCCATTACAAGGGCGTCCCGAATGATCAGGACCTCTCCGATTCCCTGAATCTCGCCAGATGTGCTGTCAACCCGGAGACCATGCAGTGGTCCAAACACTACATCGAACCGGCAACTGAACCAAAGACTGTCCGCATCATCGGCGGCGGTATCGGGGGTATGGAAGCGGCCAGAGTCCTCGCCTTACGCGGACACAGACCTGTCATCTATGAAAAGTCCGATAAACTGGGCGGCACCTTCATCCCGGCTTCCTCGGAATCCTATAAGGGAAAACACAGGGAACTCTTAGCCTGGTATCGTAAGCAGATGAAGGACCTCGATGTCGAGATCCACTACAACTATGAAGTCAAGACGATCAACGAGTTCAAGGATCCGGTCATCATCGCTACCGGTGCTGTCCCTCTCAGACTCAACAACGTCGAAGGCTTCGATAAGGTCATCGAAGCCTGCCGCTTCCTCAATGGCGATGAAGAAGTCGGACAGGAAGTCGTCGTCGTCGGAGGCGGCCTCACCGGTTCCGAGATCGCCTATGAACTCCACATCACCGGCAAGGATCCGTCCATCGTCGAGATGAAGGATGACCTGATCGCCCAGAAGGGCGTCTGTCTGGCCAATTCCTCCTTCTTAAGAGAATACTTCGAATGGAAGAAAGTCCCTGTCTATCTTGAAACGACCCTCTCCAAGGTCTATGACGATCACATCCTCTGCAAGGACAAAAACGGCAATGATGTGACGATCACCTGCGATTCCGTCATCGGTGCCATCGGCTACCTGCCGGCTCCTTTATCGACGATGAACAGGAAAGATGCCTACCTCGTCGGCGACTGTAAGACTGTCGGAAATCTCCGCAGTGTCATATGGTCAGCCTATGAGACAGCTATGAAGATCTAGTTCTCCAGGCCATCCTCCGGGATGGCTTTTCTTTTGACGAAAACTGAAATATAAATAGCTGAAACAGATCCTTATTTCAATTTTTGTCGTTTTTTTGAAATAAGATCCCTGTGATCACAGAAAAACCCGCCGGAGCTCCATTCCGGCGGGTATGGGGAAGAAAGGGGAACCTTTCGATCATTCTTTATATGTCAGCCCGAATCCGTAACGGTATTCATTCCCATTGGAATCGACATAGTGGTCATAATCGTCATAGACATCTTCCTGATGTCTTTCGACCGTATCCATGTCTTTCGGGAATGGATAAGGGAGTCTTCCTCCCGGCTGACGTCCGAAGAGCACTGTAAACAGAGCTCTTTTTTCTACACCGAAATGGACCACGAAGGCATCGGCGTATTCTTCAAATTCCGAAGGAATGAACGGATTGTGGACTTCCGTGCAGGCGATCAGAGGGATATCCGGATACTCTTTCTTCAGATCCAGGATATTGTCGAGATCGGATTCGTTGATGACACCTGCTGTCTTTCCCATATAAGTCCTGTTGGTGAAGTCTTCTCTAAAGTCGCCACCTGCCAGGGACACGTCTCTGGCATTGACAGCGGTATAAGGACGGTATTGCAGGCTGATTGGCAGATAGCCGTTTCCGCCGGCTTCTCTGTCTTCTTTCGCGTAGCCCGCATCAGATACCGGAGATTCCATCCAGACCAGGAAGACATCCGCATCTTTCGGATCCTTGACCAGATGGAAGAAGCCTTCCGCTTCCTCTTCATGGACAGGGGTCAGTGTCTTGGCCGGAGTGATAGAACGGGTAAAGCTCTTTGAAGCGCTGATGTGTCTGTCCGGGACATAGATATTGATGCCCTTCTTCAAAGGAAGGAGGTCATTGTTTTTTAATAAGACAATGGAATCGCATTGGGCTTCAAAGCCCCTGGCACGGAATTCCGGGCTGCCGACGATCTTGACACTCTCTTCCGGATCGAGATACGGATCTTCAAAGAGTCCCAGACGGAACATGTTGGTAAGAAGACGAACCGCGGACTCTTCCAGTCTTTCTCTCGTCTTTTCCCTGCCGTATCTTTCCTCGTAGAGCTTGAAGCCTTTCTTGAGCCATTCGGTGCTCTCATCGCCGCCGATCTGATCGATCCCGTTGTCGATAAGTGTAAACAGCCGTTCTGCTCTTTCGACTTCCTCCATGCCATGGCACTTCGGCGTAAAGGAGTCCATTTTATCATACGGATCCCTGGTGATGTCCCAGTCTGTACAGAGAACCCCGTCATAGCCGTGTTCTCCTCTTAGATAGTCATGGATCAGGG
>JAFOMB010000062.1 GCA_017419065.1 Erysipelotrichaceae bacterium
CAGGGTTCCATCCAGTCCTTATCGAGATCCTACTTCTCCAAGATCATCCCGGCAGAGAACTCCGGTGAATACTTCGGCATCTATGACATCATGGCCAAGGGCGCTTCCTTCTTAGGTTCTGCCGTCATTGCCGCTGTCAAGCTGGCCGGCGGTACCATCAACATCGCTGTCGCCTCTGTCTCCATCTTCTTCGCCTTAGGCTTTGTCTTCCTCAAGGTAGCAGACAGGCAGCCTTCCGCCAGATAAGCTTTCAGGCGGTATGGTCCTCCATACCGCTTTTTTTCTGTACAATAAGAGTATGTGCGGACGCTATGAACTATCCCCTTTTCTAAAGGACAGGATCACAAAGCAGATCTTCGAGAAAGCGAAAGAAGAAGATCTTTTGGATTACGCCACCGGGGAAGTCTTTCCGGGAAGCAAGTGTCTCGTCCTCATACCGAAGGGGAAAGGAAAGATCGGCCTGAGCGTCAAGTCCTGGGGCATCCCCCTCAAGTCCCTTCTCATCAATGCCAGAATAGAATCCCTGGAGGAGAAACCCCTCTACCGTTCCATGAAGAAAAACCGCTGTATCGTCATCGCCAACGGCTTCTATGAATGGAAGGATAAGGTAAAATACCACATCTCGAAGGAAGACCCTCATCTCTACCTGGCAGCCTTATACAACGACAAAGATGAATTCGTCATCCTGACAGGACCTGCCGAGGATTCCATGAGAGACATCCACGAAAGGACTCCTGTCATCTTTGACAGGACGGGGATGCTGGAGTATCTGTACTTTCAGAAAGACCCTGCCGTCAACGACAGAGGCCTCATCATAAACAAAGTGGAGAACTGATCTCCGCTTTTATTGTTCCATGTCTTTGAAGACTTCCTTCTTCTCGGCGATATCGCTGATGAAGTAGAGAGATCCGCATAGCAGGATAACATCGTAATCTTTCACATGTTCCTGTATATAGCTGATATAGTCTTCCGTATACTCATAGCCTTGAGCTTCTTCTCTTCCGATAGAACCGCTCTTTCCCGGATAAGGAAAGGAAGTAAGGACCAGCTTATCGCAATGCCCTTCCCACATCTGTAACATCTTCCCGTATTCCTTTCTCTTTAAGGCGGAGAAGATGACGAGCTTTCTTCCTTTTAAAGCGTCCACAGAGGCGATGAGGGCCTTCATGCCATGAGTGTTATGTGCCCCGTCCATGACGATCAGAGGCTGCTTACAGAGTAATTCAAAGCGTCCCGGCCAGGAGGTCTTCTTTAAGGCCTCTTTTACTTTTTCCGGATCATAACCGATCCCTTCTATCTGTGCTGTTAAGAAGAAGGCTTCTAAAGCCATCACGGCATTCTTCAACTGATAATCCGCTAAAGAAGAGATCTCATAGGTCTCCCCCTTATAGGAGAAACTCTGATCCCCTTCCTTATGCCAGTCAGAGAGTTCATGATAGGAGGCGTGTCTTTCTATAGCGGTATCCTTAACAATCCTCTTAAGATCTTCCGAAAGATCCCCGGCCAGTACCGCAGAGTTCTCCTTGATGATACCGCACTTTTCAAAGCAGATCTTCTCCAGAGTATCTCCCAGCTTCTCCATGTGGTCATAACCGACATTGGTGATAAGAGAGAGGATCGGATGATGGATGACATTGGTAGAATCAAGTCTTCCGCCGATCCCGACTTCCGTGATCGCAAAGTCCACCTTCTCTTCTAAGAACCAGGAGACCATGAGGATATAATCGATCTCAAACATGCCCAATCCCTCTTCCGTAAAGAAGTCATAGTACTGATTGACCAGTCTTAAAAAGACTTCTCCCGGTATATTCTCCCCGTTGATGCGGATACGGTCGAGATGGGTGATGTAGTGCGGAGACTGAAGGGTCCCGACCTTATAGCCCTGACAGACCAGAAGATCTCTCAGATAAGCGACCGTAGAGCCCTTTCCATTGGTTCCTGTCACATGGATGACTTTCAGCTGATCCTGCGGATCACCCAGTTTCTTCATGACACGCTGAAAATCAGCGAACTGCATCTCGCCTTTTCTTCGATTCATGACCCAGTCCAGGGATTCTTGAACAGTGGTAAACATCCTGTATATTATATAATGGATTTATGATAATACTGAATAACGACTGGGACAAAATCCTGTCTGAGGAATTCGATAAACCATACTATCAGGAACTGAGACACTTCCTCGATCAGGAGTATGCCACGCATACTGTCTTTCCTTTACCGAAAGACATCTATAATGCCTTACGCTATACGACCTACCAGGACTGCAAGGTCGTCATACTGGGTCAGGATCCCTATCATGAAAAAGGCCAGGCTCATGGCTTAAGTTTCTCCGTCAACAAAGGCATCGCCATTCCGCCTTCCTTAGAAAACATCTATAAGGAACTTCATGATGACTTAGGATGCAAGATCCCCCACCATGGCAATCTCGAGAAATGGGCGAGACAGGGTGTCCTGCTTCTCAACGCAGTCTTGATTGTCAGAGAGCACCAGGCCAACTCCCACAGGGGAAAGGGCTGGGAGATCCTGACAGATACCATCATCAAAAAGATCAACGAGAAGGACTCTCCTGTCGTCTACATCCTCTGGGGTGCCAACGCCAGAAGGAAGAAGGAATTCATCACCAATCCAAAACACTACATCATCGAATCGGTCCATCCGAGTCCTTTAAGCGCCTATAACGGTTTCTTCGGTTCCAGGCCTTTCTCTAAAGCCAACCGCTTCTTAAAAGAACACGGGGAGACCCCGATCGACTGGGAGATCGACGAATGAGTTCGATCGTCCTCGGAGCCATCGCCCACGTCGATGCGGGAAAGACCACCCTTTCCGAAGCGGTCCTCTATGAAGCAGGAGTCCTGCGTAAAAGAGGAAGAGTCGATCATGAAGACGCCTTTTTAGACTACTTCGACTTTGAAAGAGAAAAAGGCATCACGGTCTTCTCCAAGGAAGCCCGCTTTTCCTATGGCGGAAAGGACTTCGTCTATCTCGACACTCCGGGACATTTAGACTTCTATGGGGAAGTCAACCGTTCTTTATCTGTCCTCGATGCGGCCATCCTCATCATCGACGGCTCTTCCCTGTTACCGTCAGATACCATACACCGCTTCCGTACCTTACAGTCCTATGGCATCCCCCTGCTCCTCTTCGTCAACAAGATGGACATCTCCCACCGGACAAAGGAAGAGGTCCTCGATGAACTGAAGGAAAAGCTCTCCCCTTCTGTCCTGCCATATGAAGAAGTAAACGAGACGCTCTCCCTTCAGGATGAAAAGACGATGGAAGAGTACCTCTCCACCGGCCTCCTTCCAAAAGGCATCTCGGAAAAGGCCATGAAGGAAGGTGAGGTCTATCCCCTCTTCTTCGGCTCCGCCTTAAAGGGCGAAGGCGTGAAAGAACTGATGGAATACCTCTCCTTTGAGATCTCTTCCGAAGATCATAGCGATGAAAGCTTAAAGGCTTATATATACAAGATCGACGACTTTGTCCACCTCAAGGTCTTCTCCGGCGTCCTGAAAAACCGGATGGCCTTCGGGGAAGCCAAGATCAACCAACTGCTTCTTCAAAACGGCAACAGATATGAACCGATCGAAGAAGTGAAAGGCAGCGACCTCTGCGCTGTCAAAGGATTAAACGGCTTAACAGTGGGCACCTGGCTGCCTTCCCTCCACGAGGAAAAGCCGCTGCCGTTACAGACCCTGACCGTCGCCCTGTATTCTGATTTAGATCCTAACGAATTCTATAGGAAGATCGCTCCGTTAAGTGATGAGATGCCGGAGCTGAAGATCAGATTGAAGGACTCTGTCCTCTGCGATATCACCGGCGATCTTCAGAAGGACCTGATCCGGAAGATCCTGCTGGACCGCTATAAGATAGCTGTCTCCTTTTCAGATCCTCTGATCGAATACCGGGAGAGCGTCGAAGAGGAAGTCTATGGTGTGGGCCACTATGAGCCGCTTCGCCACTATGGCGAAGTCCTCGTAAAGATAAGACCGAATGATGACTACTACGTCAAGGCCTCCCGTGACTACGCGGTTTTAGCAGAATATCTTCGAAACTACAGGCCGTGCGGTCTTTTGAGCGACAGTCCTTTAGACAAGGTCGAGATCGAGATCCTGGCAGTACGGACCCATCCGAAGCATACCGAAGGCGGCGACCTGGTCCAGGCTTTAAACAGAGCTATCAGACAGGCCCTCATGAAGACCAGAGGAAGGCTTCTGGAACCTTACCTTTTAGTCTCCCTCCAGGATGAAAGCCAGGAGAAGATCATCAGAGAGTGCGCCAATAGGAAGCTCGTCTTCGACATCGAGGAAGACGGCGTCATGGCCAAGGTCTCTGAATCCATGATCAACGACTTCATCATCGATCTGAAACAGCGCTGCAAGGATACCCTCTCCTATTCCATCGAGGGGCGTTTCTATGACCCGTGTCAGAATGAAGATGAGATACTCAAGAGGATCGATTACGACTATCATTCCGATGCCTCCAAACCGGCCGGCTCCATCTTCACAAGAAACGGGGCAGGTACCTATATCCCGCCGGAAGAAGTCGAAGAAAACATGCATATCCTCCTGGAGGACTACATCAAGAAAGACGTCTCCTCTTCTCCTGCCCGCTATTCGAGAACCGTCAGGGAAGAAGAACTCAAGAGGGTCTGGGATTCCCTCTACAAACCGCGTCCGCGCTATGTCGAAAGAAGAAGGAACGGTGAGGATGAGGACAGGAGAAAGATCGACCTCACCCCTCCAAAACCACTTTTATACCTCATCGACGGCTACAACCTCCTGCACGCCTCGGAAGGAATACCTCTCGATAATCTGCTGATCGCCAGAGAGAAGATCATCGACCTCACCGCTGACTTCTCCGGCTATGTGGATGCGAGATGTGTCCTGGTCTATGATGCCTGGAAGACAGAGGAGAGACAGGTCCACAGTGAGGAAAGAGACGGGATCACCATCGTCTATACGAAGAAGGGACAGACAGCCGATACCTATATCGAAGCCAAGTCCAAAGAACTCGAAAAGAGCTACCGCGTCATCGTCGTGACATCCGACGCCTTAGAACAGGTCTCTATCTTCTCCAGCGGCGCACAGAGGCTCTCCAGCCGCGAATTCCTCATGCGCTACCAGAATTTCAGGAAAAACATGAAACACATCGAGAAGAGCTCAAATCGCCCTCTGGAGGGCTTAAAAGAGCTCCTGGAAGATGAATAGAGGGACAGCCTAGCTGTCCCTTTCATGTTGGATCAGGATCTGATGATATTCTTCTAAGATATTCCTCAGATCTTCATAGGTCTCCATGGAGATCATTTTATTCTTGTAGGTGGAAGACATATACAGACCGCTGAGATAGTGAGGCGATAAGCCTCTCATCTCTCTCATCCCGGTCTTCTCTCCCTTGAGGTCTATGAGCTTCCGGGCATGGTCGAGACAGCCCTCAAATCTCTCTTCGATACTGACACGGTAGTCTTCCTTCCCGGAGAGGTAGTTGTTGATCTCCTTGATGAGAAAGGGATTGCCGACGACACCTCTGGAGATCATGACGGCATCACAGTTCGTCTCTTCTTTCATCTGAATGAAGTCTTCGACACTTTTGACATCCCCGTTCCCTATGACAGGGATCTTCATCTCTTTCTTCAGTATGGCGATATGGGACCAGTCGGAGTGGCCTTCATACATCTGGCTTCTCGTACGGGCATGAAGGGCGATGGCACTTACCCCGGCCTCTTCCAGTTTCTTCGACAGGGAGAGGTAGTTCATATGACTCTTGTCAAAGCCCAGTCTCATCTTGACCGTGACAGGCTTCTTCACGTTCTCCACGATCTTTCTTATCGTTTCGACACTTCTGTCTTCTTCCTTCATCATGGCGCTTCCGGCTCCGGTCTTGATGACCTTGTTTACCGGACAGCCCATATTGATGTCGATGATATCGCAGTTCGTATCATGATCCATGACTTTCGCCGCATAGACCATACTCTCGACATCTGTCCCGAAGAGCTGTAAGGCGACCGGATGAAAACGGTCATCGATCTCCAGCATGTCCAGGGTCTTCTTATTCCCGTAATAGATCGCCTTATCGGAAGTCATCTCCGTATAGGTCAGTCCGGCCCCGAAGCCGTAACAGACTTCTCTAAAAGCCCCGTTGGTGATACCGGCCATAGGCCCGATCACTAAAGGCGATGTGATATTCAGATCACTTATAGACCACATACTTCCTCAGCAGTTCGAGATCGTCTTTCCCGAAGTGATAGGTCTTGTCGCAGAACTCGCACTTGATGTCGATGCCCTCTTCATCCAGGAGTTCCTCCAGATCTGTCTTGGATAATGTCAGCAGGTTTCTCAAGAAGCGGTC
>JAFOMB010000063.1 GCA_017419065.1 Erysipelotrichaceae bacterium
GCGGTTCTTTCCCCCAAAAGGTCTTCCCATAGATTCATCACTTCCTTTCTGACTTTATTGTATGAAAAAAGTAGACCGGGTGTTTTTTACACTCTGTCTACTTTTACGTTAGCAGTTCATCTCCATGGTTTTTAAGTACTCTATCTGCTGCCTGTCTTCACATGATCCCTGAACAGATCCATGCCAGAAGTATGGATATCACTGTGAGTATCAGGATCTGTATCAGGTGGCCTCTCTTATTGAAACCGAAGAGATGCGGACCCAGTACCGGTGCTGTCTCCGGATAGAAGTGTGAACAGAAGGAAGAGTGACAGAGCAGGCAGTAATCGAAGAAGAGGATATCGAAGGCCTTGACCCCCAGGATCATGATGAGAAACCTCACCAGGAACTGTCCAAAGACATATCCCTGTCTGATCCCGTCCACAGCGCCGTAATAGAGCGGATAAAAAATTATTAATACGGAGAGCAGAGAGAGCTGCCATCCTAAAAGATGAGCCCCCGGGAATCTCTCCTCTTTCGGTCTTATCGCTTCATAGACTTCTCTCGGTGCTGAAGTAAAAAGACGCTTATCCTGTATGAGCGCTACCCCGCTGTATAGAAGCAGGAAGAGCCCTGCCATCATGATCAGAGAAAGACATATCGTCAGAAACATAAAAACACCCCCGTTCTGCAGTGCTATATGTTAGTATTAACTAACATCTATATTCTAGCACGTTCTCTTTTACAGAGGTGTTTTACTATCTCTTATTCTGCTTTGATGGTGACTGTCACATCGCCGTTTCCCAGAAGGTCTCTGGCTTCCTCCGCTGAGATCTCCATTCTTCCCAGTCTCGTATAGGACCAGGAGTTGGATCCGTAAAACAGGACAATGCTGTTTCCGCTGTAAAGCATGATGTCACCGGATTCCGTGACTATTTGGACATCGTTTCTCGGTAAGGAGAAACCTAAGGAACCGACCTGTTCAAAACCGCCGTACATCGACAGTTCTGCCGTGATGCCTTCTTCCGCTTTCTCCTTTAAGGCTGAGACGCTTTCGTTATCTTCCCATGTCACCGGGATCTCTGTTTCGTTGATGATGAGTTTCATGACTGTTTCCTCTTTGACTTCGCTTACGGGTTCTTCTTTGACTGTCTCTTCTTTAGGCAATACCTCCTGTTTTGAACAGCCTGTGAAAAGCAGGATCGTGAAGAGAACGATCAGGAGAGACTTACAGATCCTTTCTGTCATTTCTCCATCACTTCCGCGATCTTCTTCATCCTCTCGCTCTGCTTCACCGAGAAAGGACAACGGCTGTCGCAGTGCCCGCAGCCGATACAGGAAGAGGCCTTTACAGAGAGCTTCTGATAGTGTTCGTAGGCCATCTGATCCCCTGCCCGATAGAGGTCATAGTACTTGTTTACCAGGTCGATATCGATGCCCATCGGACAAGGCTTGCAATGACCGCAGTAGACGCATTTTCCATTGGCCTCAGGCGGCGCGAAGGAAGCGATGAGCGAGTAGTCTGTCTCTTCTTCCGGGGCCTTTTCATAGTTCAGCAGGGTCTCGATCTCCTCCATGCTCTGAGCACCCGGAAGTACGGTCAATACGCCCGGTTTATCCAGACAGTAGCGGATACACTGATAAGGTGTCAGCGCCTGTTTGAAAGGAGATAATGACGCATCCAGAAGCTGTCCGCCGGATAATGGCTTCATGACAGAGATGCCGATGCCGTCTCTCTCGCATCTCTTATAGACTTCTGTTCTCTCGTCTACTCCGCCGTTGGCGTATTCTCCTTCGCCATAGTCATAAGCCGGATTGATCGAGAACATCAGCATGTCCACATCCGCTTCATCCAGGATCTTCTGTATGACAGAAGGTGTATGGGAAGAAAGACCCAGGTGTCTTACGATGCCTTTCTTCTTCAAATCGAGGATGTAGTCATAAACACCGTTTTTCTTATAGGTTTCCCAGTCATTGACCTCATCCTGACAGTGTATGAATCCATAGTCGATGTAGTCTGTCTCCAGTGTTTCCAGCATCCATCTCACCGACTCTTTGATCGTATCGAGATCCAGTGTCCAGCCGTATTCTCCCTTGGAATACTCCGCTCCGAAGTGGATCTGATAGAAGATCTTCTCACGGACATCTTTAAACGCTTCCCCATAGAGCGGGAAGGCTTCGCCGTGTCCGGCAGCCAGATCATAGTAGTTGATGCCGCCTTCATAGGCTCTCTTCAGGATCCTGACGCCCTCTTCTCTTCCGGCATCTTTGATATAGGCAGATCCCAGTCCGATCTCCGAAACGGCATCTCCTGTCTTTCTGTTTATTCTGTATCTCATTCCTGTCCTCCTATTACTCTATCTTATCCTCAAAGGCTTCCGTTAATTCATGATAAACCCTGATCGTCTCATCGCACCACTGATCAAAGGAAGGATCAGCTGCTTTCTCTTCCGGATGTTCATCCATGTATTCCACAAACATCTCTATCCCCTTCTCCATGGAGATCTCAAATTCCCGGCCCGGAGAAAGAGCCTTGATCTTGGAGACATCGAAGAGGTTGGAGAAGTGACGGTCACCGTGTATGCTTCCCAGGAAGTCATATCTCTTCGACTTCTCCAGCAGGGACGTGCTAATATAGACAGGTTTGTAGGTACCGCCGAGCTTTTCTGCCAGGCACCGGTATAACATATCCCAGGTATACGGTTCCGGATTGACGATCGAATAGATCTCGCCGATGGTCTCCTGATTACAGATCAGCGGATAGAAGAATCTCGCGAA
>JAFOMB010000064.1 GCA_017419065.1 Erysipelotrichaceae bacterium
ACAGCTGACTTCTTCCTCTTCAAACACATTCTTTTCTCAGAGTGACAGGTTGGCGGTTGCTTTTTATGAAGACCTTTGATAGAATATTCATGCTGAAAGATGTCCTCGTAGCTCAGCTGGATAGAGCATACGCCTTCTAAGCGTACGGTCGAGCGTTCGAGTCGCCCCGAGGACGCCATCTAGTGAAACAGTACCGAAAGGTACTTTTTCTTATACTAAATATGTAAATATTTTCATTTATAGAAAATTATTACATTTACTCTTGACCTCTTCCTCTTTCCGTTCTACAATAGGCTTGTCTTTATAGTTCGCTGAGACGTGAAGAAGTAGCAGAAGGAAACACTCAGAGAGGCTGCGGGCGGTGAAAGCAGCTGTGCGGAGATCTGTGAAATACATCACCGAGCAGGATGTCTGAATCAAGTAGGATGTCCCGGATGCACCCGTTACAGTGCCGGACCATGTTGGTGGTCTATGAGGTCTTCTCCTGTAAAGGGAAGATGAAATAAGGTGGTAACACGGTAAAGCGTCCTTATATGAGGACGATTTTTTATTAAGGAGAACCCATTATGAAAAAGTTACTCGCTGTCTTGCTGACACTCCTTCTGCTTGCCGGATGTGCAGGCGGTTCGGAAGGATCTTCGGAACCTTCGGAAGAAGAGAAAGTATTCCATGTCGGTATCCTGCAGCTGCTTCCGCATGAAGCACTGGATGCCGCTACCCAGGGCTTTAAGGATGCCTTAAAGGAGAAACTGGGAGACCGTGTCGTATTCGATGAACAGAACGCGGCCGGAGAAGCTTCCAACTGTTCCATCATCGCCAATCAGTTCGTGGCGGATGATGTCGACCTCATCTTCGCGAACGCGACACCGGCTTTACAGGCTGCTTCTACGGCGACAGCTGAGATCCCGATCGTCGGAACTTCCGTCACATCTTTCAAGGTCGCCCTCAACATGAGCAGCTGGGAGGGCACGACAGGCATCAACGTCACCGGTACCAGCGATCTGGCTCCGTTAGACCAGCAGGCTGCCCAGGTCCTCGAGATACAGCCGGAAGCCAAGAAGGTCGCCATCTTCTTCTGTTCCGCGGAACCGAACTCCGTCTTCCAGGCTGAAGAGATCGAAAAGGAACTGGCGAAGTTAGGTCTTGAAACCCAGCGCTTCACCTTTGCGGATTCCAATGATATCGCTTCTGTAGCTGCTTCCGCTTCTGACTGGGGCGATGTCGTCTACATCCCTACCGACAACACAGCTGCCTCCTACGCCAGCGAAGAACAGTTCTTCAAACCGGTCGTCGCCGGAGAAGCCGGCATCTGTAAGAAAGTCGGCTGTGTCACCGTTTCGATCGCCTACTACGACATCGGTTTCCGTGCCGGGGAAATGGCCTTCGAGATCCTGGAGAATGGTGCCGATCCTTCCACGATGAAAGTCGAAGAAGTCTCCAAGACCACAAAGATGTGGAATCCGGATATCTGCGGTAAGTACTACATCACCGTCTCTGATGACTACGTCAGTGTCTTTGACTAAGGAGGCAATGTGTCTTCTGTCCATTTCGCATTAAGCGCCGGATCGCTCTTCAAAGCCTTTCCGGGAAATGTCGCACAGGGAATGATCTGGGGTCTGATGGCCCTGGGTCTTTATATTTCCTATAAACTCCTCAATTTCTCCGATCTGACTGTCGATGGGACGATGTCGACCGGAGCTGCCGTCGCTGTCATGCTGAT
Organism: Erysipelotrichaceae bacterium; assembly: GCA_017419065.1. Classification (GTDB taxonomy): domain Bacteria; phylum Bacillota_I; class Bacilli_A; order Erysipelotrichales; family Erysipelotrichaceae; genus Colivicinus. The sequence continues at coordinate 1,721 of JAFOMB010000064.1, forward strand.
ACTGAAGGGGATGCCGCCTCTGGCAGCCCTTTTCCTCGCTTTCCTGGCCGGATGTGTTGCCGGAGCTGTTACCGGTTTCCTTCATACCGTACTGAAGATCGCCCCGATCCTCTCCGGTATCCTGACCCAGATCGCCCTCTATTCCATCAATCTACATATCCTGGGAAATAAAGCCAACCAGGCGATCAGCGTCAACGACTACGATCTGACCCTCTCCTTACGGGCTCCGGGCAAATCTATCCTCACGGCATTGATCTTTGCGCTCATCATCATCGCCGTCCTCTACTGGTTCTTCGGTACTGAGCTGGGGTCCAGTATCCGTGCTACCGGTAATAATGAACAGATGGCCAAAGCCCAGGGCATCAACACCGATCATATCAAGGTCATCGCCTTAGCCCTCTCCAATGGCATCATCGCTGTCTCCGGCGGTCTCTTAGCCCAATACCAGGGCTTTGCGGATGTCTCCTTAGGAAGAGGCGCCATCGTCATCGGCCTGGCAGCCATCATCATCGGGGAAGTCTTCTTACGTATCTTTACCAGGAAGGAAGTCAACTTCGCTCTGGTCTTAGGATCTGCCGTCCTCGGCGGTATCCTCTACTATATCTCCATCGGTATCGTCTTATGGCTGAAACTGCCGACCAACGACATGAAGCTCTTCACAGCTATCCTGGTCGCCATATTCCTGTCCGTGCCGAACCTTTCCTTAAAGAGAAAGGAGAAGAAAGATGCTTGAGATAAAGAATATCCACAAGACCTTCAATCCGGGTTCCATCAATGAAAAAGTCGCCCTGGACGGTGTCTCTCTGAAACTCAATGACGGAGACTTCGTGACCGTCATCGGCGGCAACGGTGCCGGAAAGTCCACTCTTCTCAATGCGATCGCCGGGACATGGCTGGTCGATGAGGGAAGCATCCTCGTGGACGGGGAAGACATCACAAAGCTCTCGGAAGTCAAGCGTGCGAAGTTCCTGGGAAGAGTCTTCCAGGATCCGATGATGGGTACAGCCGGAAACATGCAGATCGAAGAGAATATGGCTCTGGCAGCCAGAAGAGGCAGAAAGAGAGGTCTCGCCTGGCAGATCTCCGCGTCGGAAAGAGAAGCCTTCAAGAAGGAACTCAAGAAGCTCAACCTGGGACTGGAAGACCGTCTCACCACCAAGGCCGGACTCCTCTCCGGCGGACAGAGACAGGCCCTGACATTACTGATGGCCACTTTACAGAAACCGAAGCTCTTACTGTTAGATGAACATACCGCTGCCCTGGATCCAAAGACGGCGAAGACCGTTTTAGATCTCACAGTAGAACTCGTCGAGGAAAATCACCTGACGACCTTCATGGTCACCCACAATATGAAAGATGCCCTCCGTTTAGGAAACAGGCTCATCATGATGAACGAGGGTAAGATCATTCTCGA
>JAFOMB010000065.1 GCA_017419065.1 Erysipelotrichaceae bacterium
AAACCTCTGCACCGTCTGAGAAGACTCAAAGAGATCACGGAGTGGCTGGAGAAATACACAAAAGAGTAAAGATTTGTTAAGATGGAACTGTGAAAAAAGCAGGGATCATTCTATTGTCGGTTCTCGTTGTGACAGTGCTGTTTTCGTGCGCCGGTCACACGAAACCGGGAGAAGATCCTGCTTCAAATCAGCCGGAAACAGGGGAGGAAACCGACATGATCTCTTTGAAAAAAGAATACGGCCAGATCTTCCTTGAATGGCCGAAGACAGAGGGGATCACTGATCCGCTCTATGAAGTATCTGTCGAAACATCGGAAGGGAAGGAACTCTACCGCTTTAAGGAGCGTTCAGAGTCCGTCGTGGCTACCGGCTATGCCGCCTATGCAGCCCAGGAGAACGATTACTATGGCGAAGCGGTCTTCCATGTCTTCGTCAGGGAAAACGGGACTGTAAAGAAGGAATACGTCAGTGAGAGTTTCCTCATCGAAGACTTCTTTCCGAAAGAAAAGGAGCTTATCTTCGGAGAGGATCTCAAACCGGATGATCTCTATCTGATCTCCTATTCCGGAAACGGGGAGATGGCCTCCGACAACTTCAACTATTCTCTTTCAAGATCGGATGAGGAAGTGACCTATTCCGCTTCCTGGATCGATGGATCCGGCCATCATGAGGTCGAAAGGACAGAAGACCTGAAGGTCTGGGAAGAAGCTCTCGGCTATCTTGCGAATATGAAGATCGAAAGAAGGGAACTGAGAGATCCTGAGATACAGATGCTGGACGGGAAAGAGAGCCATCTCAGCGTAGACTGGATGGGCAGGACAGGTAAATATTCATACTACACAGCAGTGTTTCCGAAGGAAGACGAGGAAGCGCTGATCAGATATCTCAGAGAACTCGCATAGCTTATACAGGAGGAAGAATACTATGAGCGAAAAGATCAACGGAAGCCGCTATATCCCGGCGGAAGAAAGAACAGGAAATGAATCGATCGTCTACTTCACGAGAGACATCTCGCCGAAGGGCATCGAAAAGGCCTATGAGAAGGTCAATGAATTCATTACCGGCAAGGTAGCCATCAAGCTGCATACCGGTGAACCGAACGGACCGAATATCGTTCCTTCTTCCTGGGTCAAGGAAGTCATGAATGATGAGCCGTCATTAAAAGATGCGACGATCGTCGAGACGAATACCTTCTATGTCGGTGACCGTTATACGACAGAAGACCACCGGAAGACGTTGAAGGTCAACGGCTGGGATTTCTGCAAGGTCGATATCATGGATGAAGAAGGCACGGTAGATCTGCCGGTCAAGGGTGGCAAGTGGTTCGATCACATGACACACGGCTCCCATATGACAGACTATGATTCCATGTTTGTCCTGACCCACTTCAAGGGTCATACCATGGGCGGCTTCGGCGGTTCCAACAAGAACATCGGTATCGGCTGTGCTGACGGCCGTATCGGCAAAGGCATGATCCATGCGAAGAACGGCAATGACTGGGGTGTCTGCGAAGAAGAACTGATGGAGAAGATCTCCGAGTCCACCAAGGCGACTATCGACTTCTTCGGCAAGAATATCTGCTATGTCAACGTCATGAGAAACATGTCGGTATCCTGCGACTGCGAAGGCGTCGCTGCGGAACCGGTCGTGAC
>JAFOMB010000066.1 GCA_017419065.1 Erysipelotrichaceae bacterium
ATGCTTATTCTGGAGGGCATGACAGACTTCATGGGCCAGCAGCATATCCCTGATATTGACTTTGATCCTCTCATCTTCCAGAGAATCGATGACCATCTGTGTCTCCTCCGCGTTGTCTTCATAGATCTGGATAGTATCCGGTTCATTGAAGATGGCGAAGTTGTAGATGGCCTGACCCGGAGCCATCGGCAGCATCTCTACCTTTAAGCAGAGATCTTTGACGAGTTCTTCCAGGCTCTTGTCACGGTAGAGTTCCGCCAGTCTTTCTCCGTCGGCTTTGGCTTCCGGATAATACTTCTCCCAGTACTCTTCAAAAGACACCTTCCCTCTGAGAGGCTCTTTCTTATAGGCATAGAGTGCCCAGGTCTTTTCACTGACACTGAGCAGGTCTGAAGCGATCTCTTTGATCATGACTATACGAGTTTCGTGGAGATCTCGATCTTGGAACCGATGAGGAAGACTTCCTTCTCCGGATCATCGTTCTCCAGGAACTCTGTCTCCATGACTGTTAAGCACTGATCCAGGGACAGCATCTTGGTGAAGTCGAGGACTTTCGCGCCGATGCACAGATAGATATCCGGGTTCTGGACCATTTCCGCCAGATAGACTTCGCAGTCCTTCCACAGCTGTTCCGTGACGGCCTTCCAGTCCTTCGCCTTACACTTGACAGCGATGGCGTTTCCGCACTGGATCTTGATGAAGCCTCTGTGGTCGACGACACGCAGTTCCTGTCTGTTGTCGCCATATTCATGTCCGAAGACATAGAAGACATCATTGGCCATGAGAGTCTTCACATCTTCCGGTTTCTCCCTCATGGAATCAGCAGCCAGCTTTCTGGCTTCTTCTTCGTTGCATCTCAGTTTCAGGTCAGTAGCCTGGACTTCGTTGGAACCTAAGGCGATCGCTGTGACCTTGGAAGTCTGGGAATCGATCTCGATCTGGACTTCGACCGTATCCGGGACAGCCCCGTTCTTGATGCAGAGTTCCTTGGCTTCCTTCTTGATCTGCGCGATATCTTCTAACTGCGGGTTCGGGATGACTCTTTCGACGACATCTCTGATCAGAGATAAGGCGACACCGATGGAGGAGATGATTTCTGCGTGTTCCGGGATGGAATAACGCATGCCGATCTTCTCAGCTGTGTATGGTAATAAGGCAGCCGCACCGCCGCCGCAGCCGACCAGGTCGATCTGATCCTTGTCGATCTGATATTTGACAGCGAAGTTGTTGATGACAGGTTCGATCTTTTCATAAGACTTCTGCAGGATCTCTCTTGCACAGTCTTCAATAGACAGTCCGCAGTAATCCGCTAACGGCTTGATGCATCTTCTGGCAGATTCCACGTCGCCGTAAGAATAGCCGCCTTCCGGTACATAGCCTAAGACGTTGGCAGCACAGGAGTTGGTGATCGTGACTCTTTCGCCGTTCTTCAGCTTGATGCGGACGTAGTCATCCGGATCACCCGGTTTCGGAGAGAAGAACTCCAGTTCCGGTTCTTCCACTTCTTCATGCGGTGTATAGACGGCGTAGTGCAGGGAAGCGATATGCGCGCTTCTCGGACCGACGTCGACGATCTTGTGGTTGCTGGCACGGACCATGGAACCGCCTGCGACACCTAATACGATGACATCCAGGGAGTTGACATAGGTCTTGTGTCCGCCGACGACAGAGTATTCGACAGCCGGACGTCCGTTCTTGATGACACCGATATTGGTGGACGTACCGCCGACTTCGAAGTAGATGCCGTTGGAAGCTCTCAGATACATCAGAGCGCCCATGACGGAAGCTGCCGGACCCGATAACATCGTCAGTACCGGACGCTTCTTCATTTCGCTGATATCCATGACGCCGCCGTCGCCTCTCATGATCATGAGCGGGACGTCGACACCGGCCTTACGGACAGCGAGTTCCGTACAGTTGGCCGTATTCATCATCTTCGGCAGGATAGAACCGTTGATGCAGGCTGTTCTCGTTCTTCTGGTGAGACCGTAGAGCTTGGAGATCTCGCTGGCCACAGAGACCATCATCCCCTTCTCTTCCGCGACATCCTTGACTAATAATTCATTCGTCATAGAGTCGACACCGAAGGCCTGAGAAGCGACGACGACTTCGACACCTTCCTTCTTGAAGTCATCGATGACCTTTTCGACGTTTTCCTTCGTTACTTTCTTATTTGTCAGGAAGGCATTCGCAGTATGGATGACCTTCCCTGTTCCCAGATCGATATCCGGGATATGGGACTGAGACTTGGATAATAAGGCTTCCAGTCCGCCCTTGGACATGCCTAAGACACCGACCTTGGCGACATCGCCTTCCAGTAAGGCGTTGGTGGCCTGTGTCGTAGAGTGGGCAATAAAGACAACATCATCCGGATCGATGTTGTTGTTTTTCAGACACTTTTCAAAACATTCGATGACACCCGCGGCGACACCGAGTTCCTTGTCGTCATGGGTGGTCATCACGATCGATTCACCGACGATCTCGTTGGTTTCGTTATCGAGTGCGACCGCTTTGGTATGGGTTCCGCCGACATCGATGCCGACACGTATACTTCTTTTTGACATATTGACTCCTCAATGAGATTGTTCGATTTGGAAATACGCTAAGCAGAGAGCTTCAAATAAAGGTACGGAAGAGGATGAAAGCCATCCTCTTCCGTGTTGTCAGTCGGGTATGAAGATTATCTGATTAGACTGCCCACATGAAGTAGCCGAGGATCTCAAGGATCAGGGCGCAAGGCAGAGCGTATGGCAGTGTCTGCTTCATGAAGTCCTTGACATCGACACCGGTGTAGCCGATAGCCCAGAGGTTCCAGGACTGTGTCGGACAGACGTTGGTGTTGACAGTGCAGCAGATGATGTAGAACAGCGGATAGAGAACTGTGATCGGCAGGTTCGTAGCAGAGGCAACGATCATGAAGGTAGCCGTACCGGCGCCCCAGATCGTTAACGGTCCACGGTATAAGCCTAAGAAGCCGAGAACACCGAAGGCGATGAACAGGGTCAGTGTAGACATACCGGAGAAGACCGGGTTGATGATCGGTTCAAGCAGGACTTTGCAGGAACCGGCAGCCTTTGTGAACATCTGTAAGAAGAGCAGGAATCCGAGAACGAGACCGACATCGGCAACACCGTCGTGGAAGGTCTTGGAGACGATGGCGACGATCTTGCTGTAGGTGAAGTTCTTCGTCCAGACTAATGCCCATAAGACAGCGATGATGATACCCGGGATCATCTTGATGCCAAACAGCATGTTGGTGACGACCGGGATCAGCGGAGCGACCATGGCGATGACAGGGACATCCTTGTCTACCGGAGCAGCCTGAGCAGCCCATGCATGGCTCTTTTCCAGCTTCTTGCTGGAGACTAAGACCATGATGATGACGGAGAGAAGATGGATGGCGAAGCATGCCCAGCCATATGGATACCAGTCACGGGTAACGCCTTCAGCGAAACGCTGTGCACCGGCCATATCGGTCATGACACCGGAAGCCTGAGTCAGAAGAGATTGGTTCAGATACAGACCGCAGCCTACTGACATACAGAAGGAACCGGCTGCCAGGACTTTCGGGATGCCCAGAGACAGCATGATCGGGAAGACGATGACACCGATAGCGACGACAGCACCGGCACCGTAGGAAGAGGTGAAGATCAGCGCTGTGACGATACATAACAGGATGCAGGTGAGAGCCGGCTTGTCACCGCCGAGTTCCGTTGCCTTCTTGATGATGGCACCGGAGATACCCGTCTGTAACAGGACGCAGGCGAACCACGCACCGAAGATGATGTAGACGGCTGTTGCACCGAAGGATGTAGGACCGGCATCAAGGACAGTGTCGTTGAGAGTCTGCCATGTGCAGACGCCGCCGGCAATACCCAGGATAGTCCACAGTACAGAAAGTACCAGGAAGCCGATCATCAGGTTTCCGCCCTTAAAGCCGTAGACGATGAGGGCGAGGTAAGTAATCAGCAAGATAATACCTAAGAACAGTTGCATTTGTTTCCTCCTTTTTTCTTGATCACTTCTGTTAACCCCTTATTAACTGACAGTGTCTGGTTTATTTGAAGCAGTTTCCCGCTTAACCAGTGAAATCGGTTTCGTAAACGATGACATATCTCATATATGGAATCGCTTACGTTTCCATCTTAACCTTAAATGTAAGCGCCGTCAATTGAACATTCGTGTATTTTTGATCATTTTTCCTTTTTTATCAGCCTTCTGTTCGATTTATGAAATCGGTTTCTTGTTTTCCTGCAATTTTGTGTTAGGATAAGGGTATGACGAAGAAGAAGATCACGATCAACGATGTTGCCGAGGCAGCCGGGGTATCCAAGGCTACCGTTTCCCGCTATCTCAACGGGCGTACCGACCTGATGACGGAGAAGACCAGAGACCGTATCGCCCACGTGATCGATCTTCTCAACTACCATCCATCTGAACTGGCCAGATCCTTAAAATCCAAGAAGACGAGGACGATCGGCGTCATCCTCACGGATATCCGCTCCCCTTTCTATTCCGCTGTCCTCTCCGGGATCGATGAAAAACTCAGCGAATACGGTTATTCCGCCATCTATGTCAATTCCAGCGATGATCCGGAAAAAGAGCTGGCCAACTTACAGAACCTCTTATCCAAGGATGTCGACGGCATCCTGATCAATACCGTCTCCTATCGGAACGAAGCTCTCATCTCCGAGACCGCCAACCGCATCCCGATGGTCCTCATCGACAGGGAGATCGAAAACCATTCCTTCTCCGTCGTCAGGATCGACAATAAAAAGATGGTCTCTCTTCTTTTTGATCATTTAGAAGAAGAGGGTTTCAACCGCTTCGCCTTCTTTACGGGCCCCTGGAGAAACATCTCGACCCGTATCGCCAGAAGAGAAGGCTTCCTGGAAGAAGTACAGAAGCGTTTCCGCTATGACGCAACAGCTGATGTCTTTTCGATCGGCGATGACTACACAAGCTATGAGGAAGGACTGAATACCTTCTTATCCACTCTTAGAAAAGGAGATATCCCCTGCGTCATCGGTTCCAACTCCGTATCGACCTTCTCGGCCTATCACGCGATCGCCCTCAAGAAACTCCGCGTTCCGGAGGACATCGGCATCGCCGGTCCGGAAGACTGGGCCTGGGCAGATGACATGTCCTGGCCGGATGTCATGGGGACGCCGGTCACTACGATGATCTTCGACTCCAAAGAGATCGGCCGGAAATCGGCAGAACTCATGATCGAAAAGATCGACGATCCCAACTGCAAGAACAGGGAAGTCTTCATCCCCGTGAATCTGTTTGTCAGAGAATCTACCAGAAGAAAAGGAGAGTAATATATGAAATCAACGCTGCTTGTCGGAGAACCGATGGGTCTCTTCATTGCCCAGGATGTCGGAAAACTCGAAGACATCGAACACTGGGACTTCGCCACCTGCGGAGCCGAGCTCAATGTGGCCATCGGACTGAGCCGTCTTGAACACAAGGTCGGCTACATGACTAAACTCGGAAACGATCCGTTCGGAAAGAGGATCGCCGCCAACATGAAGGAAAACGGCATCTCTACCGATCTCATCCGCTATACCGATGAACGATTCACGGGATTCATGCTGAAAGGGAAGGTCCTGGAAGGCGATCCGGGCATCTTCTACTTCCGCAAGAACTCGGCTGCTTCCACTCTCAACGGCAGCGATGTCGACGCCCTGGACTTCAGTGATTACGACTGGATCCACTGTACCGGTATCACCGGTGCTCTGACTGATTCCACAAGAGAGGCCTTGGACCACCTCGTAAAGAAAGCCAGAGAGCTCGGCATGACCTTCACCTTTGACCCGAACTTACGTCCGCAGTTATGGCCTTCCACCGAAGCCATGGCTGACTATATGAACAAGATGGCTTCCAAGGCAGATATCTTCTTGCCTGGTATCAAGGAATGCAAGATCTGCATCGGAGAAGATGATCCGAAAAAAGCAGCTCAGAAATACTTAGACATGGGATGCAAGTG
>JAFOMB010000005.1 GCA_017419065.1 Erysipelotrichaceae bacterium
TCGGTAAAATAGTTTCTCGGCATAAGAGAGACATCACCTCACTTTCTTTCAGTGTATAGAAAAACCCAAAGAGGGGTACACCTTTTTATTTCAGTGTCTACTCTTTGGGTTACAGTTTACTGACCTCCCTTTTTATTTCTGTTCCTCTTCGTTGATATTCATATGCATGATGTTCCGGTATTTCGATCCCGGTGTCCTCTCTAGTTCAAAAGGCTCTCCTTCGATGATCGGGAACTGTCTGATGAAGGAAGTGATCTCCTCTCTGTCTTTTTCGGAGAGGTCAAAGGAGAAGATGCGGACATTGTCATCGACATGACGGGAATTGCGGACCCCGATGACGACAGCCGCGACACCTTCCTTATCCAGGATATAGCGGGAAGCCAGCTGGGAGATGCCGACATTGTATTTATGAGCGGTCTTTTCCAGTAAGAGGAGAAGTTCCTGATAGGCATCCCAGCCCATGGAATCATCGATGATCTGCAGGTATTTGACCTGGGATCGTGTCTCCGGAAGAAGACCTTCTCTCTTTCTTCCGATGTATCTCTCTGCCAGGAATCCTCCGGCCAAAGTGCCGTAGCAGATCAGCGGGATGTTTTCCTCGAGACAGTACTTCTGCAGTTTCTTTTCCGGTCTTCTGTCAAAGAGGGAATACTGGGCCTGACAGGAAGCGATCTTCACTCCGGCGTCTACCAGCATCTTCAGATGACCGGTATCGAAATTGGTGACGGAGACATTGCGGATCTTTCCCTTTTCCTTGAGCTTCTGCAGGCACTGGGCTGTCTTCACCATGCCGGGGATCTCATAATCCCACCAGTGGAACTGTACGACATCGAGAACGGTCTTATTTAAACGGGAGAGGGAGCGGTCGATGATGGACTCCGTAAAGGCATCGTCGACCTTGCCGAGATATTCAAGATCCGGCACGTACTTCGTATGGACCTGGATGTCTTCTTCCTTAAAGGAAGGATCCTTCTTTCTTTCAGCGATGTATTCACCGATGAACTCCTCTGCTCCGGTATAGATATCGGCGCAGTCAAAGCTTGTAAAACCTCTCTCTTCCAGAAGACAGAAGGCCTTCTTCACATCAGACATATCCAGAGGACCGTTGAGACTGTGCCCCAAAGACAGCTGCCAGCAGCCGTTCAATACCCGGGCGATCTCATATCCCGGTGCGAGTTCTATTCTTTCCGCTTTTTTCATTCCTTCTCCTCTCTGGCAGGTACCGCTGTCACCTCATGATGGGAGAAGACTCTCTTCCCGATCCTGCTGATCTTGAAGCGGGCACCGCAGTTAGGATCCGGACAGGCGATGTATTCATCGCTTTCCATCCAGTCATTCTTCTGCAGAGGACGCTGTTTGGCAGGGAGCAGGGGAAGCAGGGCTGAAAGGGCATAGAGAGAAAAAGCCGTCTTTTCCTCGAAGACGAGATTCTCGCCTTCCACCAGGAAATGATCTCCGGTGTGATGGGAACAGACGTAAGGCTTCTCTCCTTCCACGACCTCGACTTTCAGATCGTAGAGTTCAAAAGAGTCATCCATTTTCTTTACCTCGGTACATAAGCCTATTATAGATTCTGCACAGGATCCTCTTTCCCCGGCAGGCCCTTTTATACCAAAAGGAAACATGGATGATCTTTTGTGCTCAGAGTGAGGATGAGATATAGTGTAGAAGAGGAAACAAGGAGAGAAAACTATGTATCATACGATAGAGAATGAAGACATCCGGGTCACGGTAAGCGATCTGGGTGCGACACTGGTCAGATTCATAGAGAAGAAAAGCGGACAGGATATCGTTCTGGGTTTCAATCAGGAAGAAGACTACCTGACTCATAAAGGACCGCACTTAGGCGCGACAGTCGGCAGGAACGCGAACAGGATCGGGAAGGCGAGATTCGAACTGAACGGAAAGACCTACCAGCTGGATGTCAATGACAACGGCAATCAGCTCCATGGCGGCAGCGACAACTTCTCCTTCCGCAGATGGGACGTTGAAGAAAAGAAGGAGGATTCCATTACCTTTACTCTTTTCTCCGAAGACGGCGATCAGGGCTTCCCGGGAAACCTCCGTGTCAAAGTGACGTATTCCCTGGAAGGAAACAGGCTGCACATGGACTATGAAGGGATAGCCGATCAGGATACGCTCTTCAATATGACCAACCATGCCTATTTCAATCTGGGAGATGAAGACATCCTGAAAGAGGAACTGAAGATCTTCACGGATACCTATTCTCCGACCGATGAACACTCCCTGACCCTGGAGACCTCTCTTCCGGCAGCAGGGACGCCATATGACTTCTGCGACTACCGCGTGATAGGGGAAGCGATCTCCGCTTTACCTTGCGGTATCGACAACAACTACGTCTTTGAGGACACTGCCTATAAGCACATGGCCTCGTTGAGGAATGAGAGATTCCAGCTGGATGTCTATTCCGATCTGCCGGACATGCACTTCTATACGGCCTATTATCTGGACGGTTTTAAAGGCAAGGACGGTGTCATCTACGGCCCTTATAAGGGAGCGGCCCTGGAGTGCCAGTATTATCCAAACGGGATCAATTATGAAGGCTATCTCAAACCTGTCCTGAAAAAAGGAGAGAAGGCCAAACACCGCATCACCTATCAGATCACTCAGAGATAAGAGACAGAAATGTCTCTTTTTCTTTGGGACTTTCCTTCCAGAAAAAAGGGGATATAATGATTCTATCGTTCAAGGAGGGAAGCGCATGAAAAAGGGAAACAGCAGCCTGGATATCATCAACGGACCTCTGTATAAAAACATCATGATCTTCTCCATCCCGCTGATGTTTTCCCAGATGCTTCAGATCCTCTTCAACTCGGCAGATACCATCATCGTGGGAAAGTTCGCCGGGGACAGCGCGCTGGCAGCCGTCGGAGCTACGAGCTCCATCGTCTTCCTTCTGACGTCGCTGTTCAGCGGCCTTGCGACCGGTTCCAATGTCCTGATCGCCCGCTTCGTAGGTCTCGGCAATAAGCAGAAGATCTCCGATGCGGTACATACCTCCATCCTGATCGCCTTACTGAGCGGATTCTTTCTGACCTTCGCGGGCTTTTTCTCAGCCCGTTTCCTGCTGGGTCTCATGGATACCCCGGCGGATATCCTCGATCAGAGCACCCTCTACATGAGGATATACTTCGCCGGTGTCCTGTTCCTGCTGCTGTTCGACTTCGGCTCGGCGATCCTGCGCTCCAAAGGCGATACGAAGAGACCTCTCTACTTCCTGATCATCTCCGGCATCATCAACGTCATCCTCAATCTCTTCACGGTCATCATATTGAGATGGGATGTCGCCGGTGTCGCAACGGCTACCGTCATCTCGGAAGCGGTCTCGGCCTTCTTAGTCGTCTTCATCCTTCTGAAAGAGGAAGGGGAGATGAAACTCGACTGGAAGAAACTCCATCTGAATAAGGAGATCACGAAGGACATCCTGCGCATCGGCATCCCGGCCGGGCTCTCCGGTGTCATCTTCTCCTTATCGAACGTCTTCATCCAGTCCGCCATCAACTCCTTCAACAGCACCTCTGTCGTCGCCGGCAATTCCGCCGGTGCCAACATCGAGGGCTATGTCTATATCGGCTATACCGGGATCGTCCAGGCGACGATCACCTTCACGAGCCAGGTCATGGGTGCCGGAAGAAAGGACAGACTCTTCCCGATCCTGAAGGCAACGGTCATTTTAGTCACCGGACTGACCATCGTCGCCAGTGCTCTGGTGTGCCTGGGAGGTCCGTGGATCCTCCGCTTATATACTGACGAACCTTCCGTCGTCGACATCGGGATGATCCGCACGAACTGGGTCGCCAAATACCTCGTGCTCAACGGCCTGATGGACGCCTTCGTCAACTCCATGAGAGGCATGGGTGTCTCGACTCTGCCGACACTGCTCATGGTTTTGGGGATCTGTATCGTGCGCATGATGTGGCTGGGATTTGTCTTCCCGGCTATGAAGACCCTGGATTCCATCTACATGTGCTATCCGGTCAGCTGGATCATCACTCTCATCATCGAGATCGTCCTGTGGGTCATCGTTTACAGGCGGGTCATGGCTTCCTGGCATTTTAAAGACAGATAGCCTATGATGGAAGGAGAAACACCGAAAGGATCAAAAGATCATGATGAAAGAATTCTATCTGAATGATGACGGGATCGCCTTACACTGCAAGCTCGACAAACCGGAGGATACTGACAGATGTCCGCTGCTTCTGATGTTTCACGGACTGACCGGCCACATGGAAGAAGACCATATCGCCGGGCTTTGCGAAGCGGTCAATAAACTGGGCATCGCCACCCTGCGTGCCGAACTCTACGGACACGGGAAAAGCGGCGGCGCCTTTGAAGATCACACCCTCCTCAAGTGGATCAACAACGCCCTTACAGTCATTGAATACGCGCAGTCTTTGGATTTCGTGACAGAATACTATGTCAGCGGCCACTCCCAGGGAGGTCTTCTGACTATCCTGCTGAGCGGTTTAAAAAACGACCTCTTCAAAGCCGTCATCCCGCTTTCCCCGGCACTGGTAATCACGGAAGGAGCCCGTAAGGGAAGTCTTTTAGGCCTGCCGTTTGATCCGGAACACATCCCGGAGAAGATCGTGATGGGAGACAGAGTGCTCAAGGGAAATTACTTCGCGACAGCCCAGCTGCTCCATCCGGAAGAGATGATGGAGAGATATCACGGACCGGTTCTCATCGTCCACGGAGACGAAGATGAAGCCGTGCCGTTCTCCTGTTCTATAGACGCCATCAAACACTATGAACACGGAAAACTGGTCGCTGTAGCGCACGCGGACCATTGCTTTACCGGCCATCTGGAGGAACTCTTTCAGGCCGTTACGGATTTCCTGAAGGAACTGGATTGACGAAGGACGCATTCGCGTCTTTTTTACGGGAAAAACTTGGTAGAATGGAAGAAGACAAAAAGGAGTACACATGAAAGGAATCCATGTTAAAAACGAAATAGATCCTCTGAAGAGAGTCCTTCTGCACCGTCCGGGAAGAGAACTTCTCAATCTCACACCGGACCGTCTGGAAGAACTCCTTTTTGACGACATCCCTTATCTGAAGACAGCCCAGGAGGAACACGATGCTTTTGCCCAGGTGCTGAGAGACAACGGCACAGAAGTCGTCTATCTGGAAGACCTCATGAGCGAAGTGCTGGAAAAAGATCCATCCCTGGTCAAACCGTTTCTATACCAGTGGCTTTCGGAAGGCAACATCAAGACCACCCGCTGGCAGGATAAGCTCTACCAGTATCTGATCGATCACTATCAGGGGAAAGACCTCGTCCTCAAGACGATGGAAGGCATCACTCTCAAGGAGATGGGACATGGCATCAAGGCCTACTCCCTGCAGGACCGCATCGCCCAGGCCGATGAGCTCATCGTCGACCCGATGCCGAACCTCTACTTCCAGAGAGATCCTCTGGCCACAGTCGGAGAAGGTGTCTTCTTACCGAGGATGCGCTTTCCGACGAGAAACAGAGAGACGATCTACATGGACTACATCCTGCGCTATCATCCGGATTTCCAGGGAGTGAAGCGCTACTATGACCGAAGTGATCACGCCAATCTGGAAGGCGGCGATGTCCTCAACCTGAGTGAAGACATCCTGGCGATCGGCATCTCCCAGAGAACTTCTCCGGACGCCATCGAAAAAGCCGCCTGCCGTCTCTTCGATGATCCGGAAGCGAAGATCCGCACCATCCTGGCCTTCAAGATCCCGAATACCCGTGCCTTCATGCATCTGGATACGGTATTCAACAGGATCGACATCGATAAATACACTGTCCATCCGGGCATCCTGGGACCGCTGGAGATCTATGAGATCACCCCGTCCCTCAAGGCGGATAAGAAGCCGGGAGACCTCCACATCGAAAGACTCGATACGGAACTGGAAGAAGTCCTGGAGAAATACACCGGCGTCGATCATGTGAAGCTGATCAAGTGCGGCGGCGATGATCCGATCGCTTCCGCCAGAGAACAGTGGAACGACGGTTCCAATACCCTCTGCATCGCTCCGGGAAAGGTCATCGTCTATGACCGCAACGAAGTCACCAACGACCTGCTGGAAGAAAGCGGTGTCGAAGTCTTGAAGATACGCAGTGCCGAGCTCTCCCGAGGAAGAGGCGGTCCGAGATGCATGTCTATGCCGTTATGGCGTGAATAATAAAGGAGAAGAAAATGGGAATCAACTTATCAGGAAGAAACTTCTTAAAACTGCTGGATTACACCCCGGAAGAGATCCGCTACCTGCTGGATCTGGCCAAGGGTTTCAAACAGATGAAGAGGAACGGCGTTCCTCATGACTATCTGAGAGGAAAACAGATCGTCCTCCTGTTTGAAAAGACATCGACGAGAACGAGATGTTCCTTCGAAGTCGCCGGAAGAGACCTCGGCATGGGTGTCACCTATCTCGATCCGGGCTCCTCCCAGATGGGCAAGAAAGAATCCATCGAAGACACCGCCAGAGTCCTGGGCAGGATGTATGACGGTATCGAATACCGCGGCTTTGACCAGTCCATCGTCGAAGAGATCGCCGAGAAGGCCGGTGTTCCGGTCTGGAACGGTCTGACGACACAGTTCCATCCGACACAGATGCTGGCGGACATCATGACCTGCGAAGAGCACTTAGGCGATATGAGAGGAAAGACTCTCGTCTTCATGGGTGATGCCGGAAACAATGTCGCCAACTCCCTCATGGTCGTCTGTGCGAAGCTGGGCATCAACTTCGTCGCCTGCGGACCGAAAAAGCAGATGCCGAAGAAGGAACTCGTCGACACCTGCAAAAAGATCGCCAAGGAGAACGGTTCTACTGTCACCTTGACAGAAGATGTGAAGAAGGGAACGAAGAATGCCGATGTCATCTACACCGACATCTGGGTCTCCATGGGCGAACCGGATGATATCTGGGCTGATAGGATC
Organism: Erysipelotrichaceae bacterium; assembly: GCA_017419065.1. GTDB lineage: Bacteria > Bacillota_I > Bacilli_A > Erysipelotrichales > Erysipelotrichaceae > Colivicinus. The sequence continues at coordinate 6,939 of JAFOMB010000005.1, forward strand.
AAGCTCTTGGAACCGTACAGAGTCACGAAGGAAGTCATGAAGAACGCCAAAGACACCGCGATCTTCTTGCACTGTCTGCCGTCTTTCCA
>JAFOMB010000067.1 GCA_017419065.1 Erysipelotrichaceae bacterium
CCTGTCCGAAGGCAATATTTTCCCCTGAGCCGATCAGAAGCAGACCCAGATCTGTATAGGCCGAATAGTAGAAGCCGCCGTTTGGACGCACGTGCGAGAAGTAGACGGCGATCTCCGCTGCCCTCTGCATGGCTCCTTCCTCTAAAGCGAAGTCATAGATGAGATCCTCGAGGACAGGTGTGGTCTTTGTCGTATTATCGCTGTTCCAGTACCAGGCATCGGAACTCTTACGGAACGCGTTGACGTGCCGGATCGTCTCTCTGGCCTCGTTCTGGTGATAGGTCATTTCAATTGGAACATCGAACACATCTTCCTCTTCTGCCTTACTATTCACGGAAAATACCGGCAGAAAAAGAGATATGGTCAGAAGCAGTGTCATGATCTTCTTCATAATATCCTCCATCGTCTTTCATCAGTCATTATAGCAGACATAAAGAAAAGAGGGCCGAAGCCCTCTTGGCGTGTTTTAGGATTCGATATTCGGATCGTAGTCGAAGATGATGCCCGCACAGCTCGGCGAGATCCATCTCGTACCGCCCAGGATATAGCCCTTGTGGATGCCGTTGGCGTAGGTATAGGCCTTTGCGGCAGATTCCTTTGTCGTCTGGGTCAGGATGATCGGAGCTCCGATGGCGTAGGCCAGAGGACCGCCTCCCAGAGCGTCAGGGAAGTTGTGGGAGTAGGCCAGGACAGCTTTCTCCGGATGAGAGAAGAAGGTCGAGGCGATGAGCGTAGACGTCTCATAGCGGGACTTGCCGGACAGACGGACAGGCTTCCTGTAAACAGAGATCGCTTCCTCGAGTTCCGCGGAGACCGCACCGGTACCGCCGATGATGTAGAAGTTATTGGCAGCGTGTTCGGATAAGAACTTCTTCTGCGCGTCATTGAGACTGTTTCCGACCAAGAGGATCGGTCTTCCGGCAGCCGAGGCAGCCAGGGAATCGGCGAAGTTCTTGCCGGTACAGATGAGGATGTCTTCGGTAGTGACGCCAGCTTCATTCAGGATCGCCAGATTGGTCTCATAGCGGCCCTTGCCGGAAAGGCGGACGATGTTCTTGAAGTCTTCCAGGCCTTCCAGGCACTTCGCGGAGACAGCGCCTTCCCCGCCCAGGACATATAAGGTACCGTCCGGTTCGAGGTTGCGGCGGATGAAGTCATTCATCTGGGCAGCCCTGTTTTCACTGGTGATCAGGATCGGAGCACTCTTCCTGGCAGCCAGGTAGCCTCCGGCCAGAGCGTCGGCGAAGTTGTTTCCGGTCGTCAGGATCATCGTGTGGAAGGATTCCACACCTAAGACGTTCTTGAGCTCTTCCGCTGTTTCGATAGAGGTCTCATAGCGGGTCTTGCCGGAAAGACGGGTGACACCGATGTCTTCGACAGTGATGTGGATCTTCTTTCTCGAGATGACCGTCGTGGAAGTTCCGTAGGCCGTGACGATGACGTCAGTAGAACCGGCCCTCTTCGGGATGACTGTACCGTCTTCCGTGACGGACAGGATGGAATTGTTCAGAACATTGTAGTTGATATAGGAAGCTTCTGTTTCACTGGTCTTTACACCGAGATTGATGGCTTCCGAACCCATGTTGATGCTGTATTCATCCTTGTCGACAGAGATCTCATTCTGCTTCAGGACGAAGATAGCGGACGGGATCCAGAGATTGTTTTCGATATCTCTTCCCATGAAGATGACCTTGTCGTCATAGACACGGACATAGTAGCCATGGGAACCGGCTATCTGTTCGCCGCCTGTGATGTTGTAGGAAGACCAGAGGTAGCCTACCGCCGCGGTATTCAGACCATTCGGGATCGCCTCATCGCCACTGTACATACAGCTTAAGGAGTTGAGTTCCCAATGGCTGTGACCGTTTAAGAGGATGATGTTGTCATACTTCTGTAAAACATTCTTCAGAGCTGTCTCATTGGCGACACCGTTCCATCC
>JAFOMB010000068.1 GCA_017419065.1 Erysipelotrichaceae bacterium
CCCGGCATCGTGACGATGACACCGTGCTTGACGATCTTTGTGGTGATCGGCTGATATTTCGGATGATCCCAGATATCCCCTTCATAGTAGGCACCGCAGGCGATGTACTTGGAGGAGTCCATCGTAGAGCCGCCGCCGACAGCCAGGATGAAGTCGACATCGTTTTCTCTGACGAGTTTGCAGCCTTCCTTCATGAGAGAGACCTTCGGATTCGGAACGACACCGCCCAGTTCAAAGACAGTCAGTCCGGCTTCCTCCAGCTGTGTATGGATCTTTTTGATGAGAGGCGTGATGAAATCACCCGCATCGAAGTGAATGAGGACTCTTGTGCCTCCATGGGATTTGATCTCTTCCGCGACGTTGTTTTCCGCGCCTTTTCCGAAGATGATCTTGGAAGGATTGTACTGTACATAATCTTGGATCATATGTTTCTCTCCTTTTATCTTTATAACCTCTTCTTTTCTTCAGTATATCATTCAAAAAAGCCTCTATCCGAGGCTTGGGAAAACATGTACATCTGTAACATCTACCACTGTTTCAGGATCCTGTCGAGATTCTCATCGATATCCTTCCAGGTCTTCTGACATTCCTTCGGATGTTTCCTTGCGGAGGCAAATATGAACTTCACCAGCATCAGGAATCCTACCGGCAGCATCATCTTCCCCAGGGATTCCGGGAAGATGAAATGGGTGCCGTATGGATAGAGAAGAGCTTCCCGCTCAACATCCGATCCCTTCTCTTCCAGACGTTTCATCATTCTCTTTATATATCGGCAGGTATCCCAGAGGACATCATCCTCCGCACCTACGAAGACGATCTTCCCTTTGATGTTTTCGACCTTGATGAGTTCTTCTTCCTTTAAAGGATGTCTTCTTTCCGATTCATCGAACATCTTTCTGGAGGCAACTTTATCTCCGCCTTCCTTCGCTTCCTCCGAGAGTTTTTTCCAGTATTCCGGATGACGGTAGGCATAAGGAAGATAAGGAAGAGGCTTCCCCCGGTAGCTTAATGTCGATTCGTTGTCCCCCGGTCTTTCATGAGCGCCGTCCTTACCGTCCTGATAGAAGCCTTCCATGACGAAATCGGATGGTGAAAAGGCCAAAGTCAAAGTGATATCCGGGATCAGGGAAGCTGATACCAGGGAGACCATGGCGGTCGTAGAGGCACCGCCGATCCCGATCTTCGTGTGGTCCTTCTTCAGGAACTCCGAAGCGGATTCGATCCTCTCGACCGGATAGTTATGATGGCCGTAGTCCTTCTTGGAAGGCGACATCATCAGGGCATCGATATGGTACTTCCGGATCCACTTCGCAGCTGACTTCGCCATATAGTCATCTGAGGAGTCTCCCATCATCAGGATCATCGCCCGGTCTGTCTTTTCCTCACATGGATAATAGACACCGTGAAAGCCGTCTGTTTCCACTTCAAAGTTTCTGTGTTTCATGATTCCTCCTTATTACCGCAAAGGCGCATGGGACTCTTCCCTTTATCAGCGTGGCCTCCGCTTCAACTCCTTCCTCCTTCAGAAACGTTTCATAGGAGGAAAGGGTAAATTCCTTCTTGACATCCGCACCGGCCTTCCCGACTGTCTTCGAGAAGACCGTGATATCGCCGTCATCTTTCTTGTTGACATAGGTAGGCAGAATGATCATCCCGTCTTCCTTACATACCCGGAGAAGTTCCTTTAAAGCTTTCTCCGGTTCATCGAGCAGATGGATGACATTGGCCGCAATGACTTTATCAAAGCTTTGATCCGGGAAGGGAAGGTGCAGGATGTCGGCTTTCCTGACAGTGACATTCTTATAGGCAGCACACTTCTTCTTCGTCCTTTCCAGCATCCTCTCACTGATATCTGCAGCAGTGACTTCCTTACAGTTCG